>NZ_JBHVUQ010000194.1:0-12994 GCF_042884105.1 Streptomyces sp. NPDC058157 | reverse complement strand
GGGGGGGGGGCCCCCCCCCCCCCCGAGCCGGCCGCAGGGCCACCCGACACCGCCGCGGCCACGTCGTCCCCGGTCAGCACCAGCCCGGTGGCCCCCGTACAGGACACCACCACATCGGCGAGCCCCAGCTCATCCGCGACGGCGGACATCGGCACGGCCCGCGCAGCGACACCGGTGCCCGAGGCAACCAGAATCTCCGCGAGACGCTCCGCCCGCTCCGCGGTCCGGTTGGCGACCACGATCTCCGCGACCCCCACCCGCGCCAGCGTGGCGGCGGCCAGCGAGGACATCGACCCGGCGCCGATCACCAGCGCCCGCTTCCCGGCGGCCCAGTCCGCGACCGGCTCCCGCACGGCCAGCTGCTCCAGACCGAAGGTCACCAGCGACTGCCCGGCCCGGTCGATCCCGGTCTCGGAGTGCGCCCGCTTGCCGACCCGCAGCGCCTGCTGGAACAGGTCGTTGATCAGCCGCCCGGCGGTGTGGAGCTCCTGCCCCAGCGCCAGGGCGTCCTTGATCTGCCCGAGGATCTGACCCTCGCCGACGACCATCGAGTCCAGCCCGCACGCCACCGAGAACAGGTGGTGCACCGCCCGGTCCTCGTAGTGGACGTACAGGTACGGGGTGAGCTCCTCCAGCGCCACCCCGCTGTGCTGCGCCAGCAGCGTGGACAGCTCGGCGACACCGGCGTGGAACTTGTCCACGTCGGCGTACAGCTCGATCCGGTTGCAGGTGGCGAGCACGGTCGCCTCGGCCGCCGGCTCGGCGGCCAGGGTGTCGTGCAGCAGCTTGACCTTGGCGTCGGCGGACAGCGAGGCCCGCTCCAGCACGCTCACCGGCGCGCTGCGGTGGCTCAGGCCAACGACGAGCAGACTCATGCCGGCATCACCGCCGGGACGTCGCCCTCGGGCCCGCCCTTGCGCGCGGAGGCCGCGCCCCGCCCGGCCGGCGGCTCGACGGCGGCGGCCGGAGCGGCCCCGGTCCCACCGGCACCGGCACCCGCACCCGCACCCGCACCGGAATCCGCGGCACCCTCGGCCGCGCCCCCGCTCTCCTCGCCGGCCTTGCGCTGCTCGTGGAACGCGAGGATCTGCAGCTCGATCGACAGGTCGACCTTCCGCACGTCCACGCCCTCCGGCACGGACAGCACCGTGGGCGCGAAGTTCAGGATGGAGGTGACCCCGGCCGCGATCAGCCGCTCGCTGACCTGCTGCGCGGCGCCCGCCGGGGTCGCGATGACCCCGATGGAGACGCCGTTCTCCTCGATGATCTTCTCGAGGTCGTCGGTGTGCTGCACGGGCATGCCGGCCACCGGCTTGCCGGCCATGGCCGGGTCGGCGTCGATCAGCGCGGCCACGCGGAAGCCGCGGGAGGCGAAACCGCCGTAGTTGGCCAGGGCGGCGCCCAGGTTGCCGATGCCGACGATGACGACGGGCCAGTCCTGGGTCAGCCCGAGCTCGCGGGAGATCTGGTAGACGAGGTACTCGACGTCGTAGCCCACGCCACGGGTGCCGTAGGAGCCGAGGTAGGAGAAGTCCTTGCGCAGCTTCGCGGAGTTGACTCCGGCGGCGGCCGCGAGCTCCTCGGAGGAGACCGTGGGCACCGAGCGCTCGGAGAGCGCGGTGAGTGCGCGCAGGTACAGCGGAAGCCGGGCGACAGTGGCCTCGGGAATACCTCGGCTGCGGGTCGCCGGTCGGTGAGTTCGGCCAGTTGCCACGATGCTCCTGCGGGATGAGCGGGGCTGTAGGCGGCCTCTTGTCCCAGGACCGCCCCGTCGGAAGCAGGCTATGTCTTTGTGAACGCGTGCACAAAGATTGTGTCCGCTTTGTCCGAGCAAAGTGACCGGGGTCACGCAGGCTGGGCGCACGGGGCCTGACCCGGGAACGGGCCGAACCCGTTCAATTCCCGAGGGGGGCAAAACGGTACACACTCCTCATCGATACGCCCCCGTGTCCCCATAAATCGCCCATGATGGTAACGGCCCGGAGGGTCAGGCTCCCAATGCCCGTCGAAGACGGTCCGGGTTCACCCTCCAGAAGGTGTGCTGCTCGCCGTCCACCAGCACGACCGGAATCTGTTCCCAGTGCCGGCGGTAGAGCTCCTCGTCCTGCGAGATGTCCTTCTTCTCCCACTGCGCACCCGTCTCGGCGCACACCTTCTCGATCACTTCCTGGGCGTCGTCGCAGAGATGGCACCCCGGCTTCCCGATGAGCGTCACCATCCGCTCCCCGGGACTCTTCTTTTCCTTACGTCGCAGCAAAGGGCTCATGCCGCCATTGTCCCGCGCCGGGCCCACGTGCCCGAAGAGTTAACCGCCCTGTTTCCCGGCGGTTCGGGAACTCCCGAACACAATGGCTATGCTCGCGTCATGGCCGCTCTGGGATGGCTCACCCCCCGTAGACGCTCCGCGACAGCGCGGAGCGTGCTGGCAGGCGAGGCCTCGGCCGAGGCCGCCCGCAAGTCCGCGCGGTCCGACGCCCCACCCCCCGCGGAGCCGGCGGCGCCGGAGGCCCCGGGAACCGCAACCGGAACCGGAACCCACTCCACCACCGACGCACCCGGGACGACCGCCGGGGAAACGGCGCCCGAGCCCGCGTTCCCCGTCCCCGGCGACGACCTCGCCGCCGCCTTCTTCGACCTCGACAACACCGTCATGCAGGGCGCCGCGATCTTCCACTTCGGCCGCGGCCTCTACAAGCGCGAGTTCTTCCGCCGCCGCGAACTGGCCCGCTTCGCCTGGCAGCAGGCCTGGTTCCGGCTCGCCGGGGTCGAGGACCCCGAGCACATGCAGGACGCCCGCGACAGCGCCCTGTCGATCGTCAAGGGCCACAAGGTCTCCGAACTGATGTCGATCGGTGAGGAGATCTACGACGAGTACATGGCCGAGCGGATCTGGCCGGGCACCCGCGCCCTGGCCCAGGCCCACCTCGACGCCGGCCAGAAGGTCTGGCTCGTCACCGCCGCCCCCGTCGAGACCGCCACGATCATCGCCCGGCGCCTCGGCCTGACCGGCGCCCTGGGCACCGTCGCCGAGTCCGTCGACGGCGTCTACACCGGCCGCCTGGTCGGCGAGCCGCTGCACGGCCCCGCCAAGGCCGAGGCGGTGCGCGCCCTGGCCGCCGCCGAGGACCTGGACCTCGCGCGCTGCGCCGCGTACAGCGATTCGCACAACGACATCCCGATGCTGTCACTGGTCGGGCATCCGTACGCGATCAATCCCGACACAAAACTGCGCAAGCATGCCCGCGCCCACGACTGGCGGCTGCGCGACTATCGGACTGGCCGCAAGGCCGTGAAGGTCGGCGTCCCGGCGGCCGCCGGCGTCGGCGCGATCGCGGGCGGCGCGGCCGCCGCGATCGCCCTGCACCGCCGCCGCAAGTAGCAACGCCGGGCCCCGCCCCCGCCGCGGGCGGCCCGGTGGCCATTCGCTCCCCTCTACCCGCGCCGTCGGCGCGGCACTCCGGCCTGCCCGACTCGGTCGCGGGCCACACCGGAAGCTTCCATTCCGCGCACCCAAGTGATCAATAACCGATCACCACCCCGCCCTGAATATGCCCTGGACACGCAACAGAAGTGTCGGAACCGGTGATTTCAGCAACTGGGTGTAGCGCTGCCTGTACGAAGCGTTATTCTCCTCAAACGCATGCCGCCGCCCGCCTGTCGCCACGACGGGTGAACGGTCCCGCACTGCACGTGATGGAAGCTCTGCCTCTGGGAGTCCCGTGTACCCACCTGTCGGGGTTGACGCCTCGGGCCTGGCTACGCTGCGCGCAACGGTCCTCGACCACCTGCGCGGCTTCGTCCCCACCGCGTACGCCGTCCCCGCCCTCGCCGCCGTCCCTGCCGGCCTCGGCCCGGCCGGCCCGTGCTACGCCCTCACCGACGGCGGAGCGACGGTGGGCAGACGAGGCCGCGCCGGCGCGGGTTCGGCCGCCGGCGGCGGCACGAGCGCGCCCACCGCCCGCCGCCCCACGGCGGACAGCGACCAGGCCCGCATGATGGACCTGGTCGAACGCGCCCAGGCGGGCGAGGCCGAGGCCTTCGGCCGCCTCTACGACCAGTACAGCGACACGGTGTACCGCTACATCTACTACCGCGTCGGCGGCAAGGCGACCGCGGAGGACCTCACGAGTGAGACCTTCCTGCGCGCGCTGCGCCGCATCTCCACCTTCACCTGGCAGGGGCGCGACTTCGGCGCCTGGCTGGTGACCATCGCGCGGAACCTGGTGGCGGACCACTTCAAGTCCAGCCGCTTCCGCCTGGAGGTCACCACCGGCGAGATGCTCGACGCCAACGAGGTGGAGCGCAGCCCCGAGGACTCCGTCCTGGAGTCCCTGTCCAACGCGGCGCTGCTCGAAGCCGTGCGCAAACTCAACCCGCAGCAGCAGGAGTGCGTGACCCTGCGCTTCCTCCAGGGCCTCTCGGTCGCCGAGACCGCACGGGTCATGGGGAAGAACGAGGGCGCGATCAAGACGCTCCAGTACCGCGCGGTCCGCACCCTGGCCCGCCTGCTGCCCGACGACGCCCGCTGACCCGGGCGAACACGCCACGAAAAAACACGACAACCTCACACCCGGTGACCCCTCAATGCGGCTGTGGTCCGATCATCCTTCGTCCGTAACCCAAGTGCCGCGCCGCTCGTTGTGCGGAATGCAGGCTCCCTGTGGACACGCCCTGCCCGAAGCCGCTCACTCGAAAGTGTGGATGTGCTCAAGGAAGGCAACCTTCCGGACACCTGGGGGAGTCGATCGTCATGACGAGAGGAGGTGCCGCCAGTGATCGCGAACGTGACTCCGCACCGGCGGGCGAACGCCTTCGCCCAGGCCCTGGAGGATCGGACCCCTTCCGACCTTTCGGAACCGGAACCGGCGGCCGAGCAGTCCGAGGCACCTGCCGAATCTGCCGACCACGACCGGCTGTTGGCCCTGGCGAGCGTGCTCGGCGAAAGAATGCCGCGCCCGGTGCTGGACCCCGAGGTCAAAGTGGTGCAACGAGCGCAGCTCGTCGCCGCCATGGAGGCCATGGTGATGGAGGAGAGGGCCGGGGGCGGGGCCGCCGCGGACCCTCAGGTGCCCGAGCAGCGGGCCGGCCGTGGCGCCCACCGGGCGACCTCGCTCCGGAAATTGCGGCCCCGCTCCCGCTGGTCCAAGGGCATCGCAGCGGGCGGCCTCACCGTGGGTGTGGCCGCCGGGGCCTTCAGCGGAGTGGCCGCTGCCAGCACCGACGCCCTGCCCGGTGACTCCCTCTACCCGGTCAAGCTGGGCATGGAGGACCTCAAGCTGGGCCTGGCCGACGAGGACGCGGACCGGGGCGAGCTCTACCTCGACCAGGCCTCCAACCGCCTGTCGGAAGCGCGCAGGCTGATGGAGCGCGGCCGCTCAGGCCCCCTGGACCACGAGGTCCTGGGCGAGATCCGGCGTGCCCTGGCGGGCATGCAGCACGACGCGGCGGAGGGCCACCGGCTCCTCCAGGCGGCCTACGAACGGGACGGCTCGCTCGGCCCGATCCAGACGCTGTCCTCGTTCTCCCGCTCCCACCGCGACGCGTGGGGTCGGCTCCGCTCCAACCTGCCGCCCCAGCTCCACGACGTCGGCGACCAGGTGACCTCGGTCTTCCAGGCCATAGACGAAGACGTGGAGCCGCTCCAGGGCCTGCTGCCGAAGCCCCCGGAGCAGAACCGCGGCGGAGCGGGCTCCGGCCCGTCCACGGCGGACACCCCCACGGCCCCGGGCAAGCACCAGCAGCCCGGCACCGCTTCGGGCGCCCCCGCACAGCCCTCCGCCCCCGCGGCCCCCAGCTCCCAGGGCAGCCAGGCCCCCGCGCCCGGCACCGGCCTCCTCGGCGGCACGGGCGACCTGCTCCACCCGCCGGCCCAGGGCGGCCAGTCCACCCCGGCCTCCCCGGTGGCCCCCGGCCTCCCCCAGCCGGACATCACCATCCCGCCCCTCCTCCCCAACCTGCTCCCAGGTCTGGGCATCAAGGCGGAAGACGCCGAGTAGGACGTACGGAGAGGGGGCGCGGTGGCGGTCCCCCCCGGGCCTCCCCCGCTGTGTCCCCGTCGGGGGGGGGGGGCCCCCCCCGCGGGGGCGCCCCCCCCCTCTCCCCCATGCCCTCAGAAGAACACGGACCGCCGCTGCACCAGCAACTTGTACAGCGTGTGCTGGATCCGCTCCCGCACCTCGTCCGTCAGGTTGAACATCAGCATCGGGTCCTCCGCCGCCTCCGCCGCGTACCCGTCCGTCGCGATCGGCTCCCCGAACTGGATCGTCCACTTCGTCGGCAGCGGCACCGCCCCCAGCGGCCCCAGCCACGGGAACGTCGGCGTGAGCGGGAAGTACGGCAGCCCCAGCAGCCGCGCCAGCGTCTTCGCGTTCCCGATCATGGGGTAGATCTCCTCCGCCCCCACGATCGAACACGGCACGATCGGAGTCCCCGCCCGCAGCGCCGTCGAGACGAAGCCGCCCCGCCCGAACCGCTGCAGCTTGTACCGCTCACCGAACGGCTTCCCTATCCCCTTGAAGCCCTCCGGCATCACCCCGACCAGCTCCCCGGCCTCCAGCAGCCGCTGCGCGTCCTCCGCGCACGCCAGCGTGTGACCGGCCTTGCGCGCCAGCTCGTTGACCCCCGGCAGCATGAACACCAGGTCCGCCGCCAGCAGCCGCAGGTGCCGCTCCGCCGGATGGTGGTCGTGCACCGCGACCTGGAGCATCAGCCCGTCCAGCGGGAGCGTCCCCGAGTGGTTCGCCACGATCAGCGCCCCGCCCTCCTTGGGGATGTTCTCCACACCCTTGACCTCGACCCGGAAGTACTTGTCGAACAGGGGCCGCATCAAGGACATCAGGACCTGGTCCGTCAGCTCCTTGTCGTAGCCGAACTCGTCGACCTCGTACTCGCCCGTGATCCGCCGCCGCAGGAACGCCAGCCCGCCCGCGATCCGCCGGTCCCACTCCCCCGCACCGCCGGCCCGCGCCGCGGGCGCCCCCACGGGCGCGAGCGGCTCCACCGGGGCGGCCTGCGGCCCGGGCTCCGGGGGCCCGGGCTCCGGCGGCCCGGGCTCCGGCGGCCGCGCGGGAGCCGCCACCGCGTCCACCGCCCGCGCACCGCGCGCACCGCCGCCGCGCCTGCGCGGCCGGTCCTCGCCGAACGGAATGACCTTGGCGTCCGCCACTACCGCTCCACTCCCTCGTCCACCTTCAACAGCCCCGCCACCCGGTCCACGGCCCGCCCCACCCGCTCCGGCGGCAGCAGCCCGTTCCCCCGGCTCCGCGCGAAGTCCGCGAAGGCCTCCGCCGTCGTGTACCGCGGCCGGAACCCCAGGACCTCGCGCATCTGCGCCGTCTCCACGACCCGGCCGTGCGTCAGCAGCCGGATCTGCTCCGGCGAGAAGTCCGTCGCCCCCACCGCCCGCAGCGCCTGCCCCACCCACGTCACCGCCGGCAGCAGCAGCGGCACCGCCGGACGGCCGAGCCGCCGCGCGCACTGCGACAGCAGCAGCACCCCGTCCCCCGCGATGTTGAACGTCCCGCTGTTCAGCGTCCCCCGCCGCGGCTCCCCGGCCGCCAGCCGCAGCACGTCCACCACGTCGTCCTCGTGCACGAACTGCAGCCGCGGGTCGTAGCCGAGGACCGTCGGCATCACCGGCATCGAGAAGTACTCCGCCAGCGCCGAGTCCGCGAACGGCCCCAGGATGTTCGCGAAGCGCAGCACGCACACCGCCACGTCCGGCCGCCGGCGCGCGAAACCCCGTACGTACCCCTCGACCTCGGCGGCCTCCTTCGCGAAGCCGGCCGACGGCAGCGACTTCGGCTGCGTGGTCTCCGTGAAGACGGCCGGATCCCGCGCCGTGCCCCCGTACACGCTGGTGCTCGACTTCACCACGAGCCGCCGCACCGTCGGGGACTTCTGGCAGGCGCCCAGGAGCTGCATCGTCCCGATGACGTTCGTCTCCTTGACGGCGCTGCGCCCGCCCGGCGTCCCCGGAGCGCCCCCGGTGACCGCCAGATGGACCACCGTGTCCACCGCGTGCTCGGCGAGCACCCGGGCGATCGAAGACCGTCTGATGTCCGCGTGCACGAACTCGGCCGAGCCGAGCCGGTGCGGCGGGGGCACGGCATCGACCGCGATGACCCGCTCCACCTCCGGGTCGCGCTGGACGCGGCGCACGAAGCGGCCCCCCAGCTGCCGGGCAGCCCCGGTGACGAGCACGACCTTCCCCACGAGCTCAGCGCCTCCCTCGAGAAGTACCCCCGGCTGCACCGCAGCCCCTCCACCAGGATGGTGGAGGGGCTGCGGGAAACACGTACAGCTGCCGTTTACTTCTTGTTACGGCGCTGGACGCGGGTGCGCTTGAGCAGCTTGCGGTGCTTCTTCTTAGCCATCCGCTTGCGCCGCTTCTTGATAACAGAGCCCACGACTACCCTCGCTCACTTCTTCTCACTGGTGCGGGGCGTCTGGGCCCACACGACCTACGTCGGCCTAGCCTACCCGCCCGAGCTCCGAGCTTGTAATCCGAGCCTTCCGCAGGCGTTGCCCGAGCCTCATTCTCAGGCCGACTCCACCCCCACGTAAGACTCCCGGAGGTACTCGTGGACCGCGTTCTCCGGGACCCGGAAGGACCGGCCCACCCGGATCGCGGGCAGATGACCGTTGTGCACCAGGCGGTACACGGTCATCTTCGACACTCGCATCACCGAGGCGACCTCCGCCACGGTCAGGAACTGAACCTCACTGAGAGGCCTCTCGCCAGCAGCCATGACACCCACCTTGACCTTCCGCGCATGACGGGCACCGGCTTCCCCTCCGGTTACTCCTCGTCGTCGCACGCTCACTCCCCAGAGTAGGGGCGCGTGATACGGCTGGGGAAGAGGAGCTACGGCCACTCCTGACGCACCGGCAGCCCCGCCCGCTGCACCACGAAGCGCGCGAGCGGTCCATAGGCCGCCGAACGCACCGCGTCATCAAGCGGAACCACCGCCGCCACCCGCCCCTCGGCCTCGCCCACGAACAGCGCGGGATCGTCCGTATCAGCCAGCCCGATCGCCTCCACACCCAGCTGACCTGCACCGCAGACCCACCCGTGATCACCCACGACCAGTTCCGGCAGCGGCCCCCCGGACCGCGCCAGCGCCTCCAGCGCGACCCGAACCGGGAGCGGAGAATGGGTGTGTGCGCCGGTGGCACTCGCCGCCCCCCGCGCGCCGGGTTCCCGCACCAGTGCGACTCCCCGTACGTAATCGATCCGGTGCCCGCGTACGCCGAACCGGGTCGCCATGTCGACATGGACCCCCTGCGCCGGGGTGAGGACAACACATCCCGCCGCCGACAGCGCCCCCGCCAATCCGGCGTAGAAACCCAGCAGCCGGTGCGGGTGCCCCGTGCCCAGCAGCACCGGCGACCGCGCCCCGGCCGCCTCCCGCAGCCGCTCCGCGAACACCCCCAGCGCGGCCACCGTCCGCCCCGGATCGATCACGTCGCACCCGCCGACCTGCGCCGGATCCGCCGACACCCCGCACCGGTCCGCCATCAGCCCCAGCAGCGCACCCACGTCCCAGCGGCCGTCCGGATCCAGCCCCAGCAGCACCCGCGGATCCCGCGCCGCGAACAGCCGGTAGCTG
Organism: Streptomyces sp. NPDC058157; assembly: GCF_042884105.1. Lineage (NCBI taxonomy): Bacteria > Bacillati > Actinomycetota > Actinomycetes > Kitasatosporales > Streptomycetaceae > Streptomyces > Streptomyces sp. NPDC058157. The sequence continues at coordinate 3,383 of NZ_JBHVUQ010000194.1, read as the reverse complement.
CGCAGGCTCTCCTCCCGCGTGGTGGCGACCGGCCCGGCCAGCCGGGCCGCCAGCAGATGCGCGCGCAGCGCGCCCTCGCTCAACACCCTCCGATGCTGCCGCACGGAACCTGCCGGATCATCAGTTATCGGCGAGCGCCGCACAGTTGGCGTAACAACGCCACGCCCTGACCGCCCGTCACATCAGCATCCCCCGCAACGGGAACACCGCCCGACGCGTCGCCAGAACGGCCTGATCCGTACGGTCCGCCGGGTCGTACCCCGCGTCCCAGTCCCGCCACGCGACCTCGCGCCCGTCCGTCATCCGGGCCGGCCCCCGCTGCCGCGTCCGCGCGTACACCTCGTCCCGCCACTCCTGCGGCACCATCGCCGCCGGGTCCACCGGCCGGTGCGCCGCGATCCCCACCAGGTGCGTCCAGGACCGCGGCACGACGTCCACCACCGCGTACCCGCCACCGCCCAGCGCCAGCCACCGCCCGCCCGCGTACTCGTGCGCCAGCGCGTGACAGGCCTCCTGCACCGCCCGCTGCGCGTCCAGCGACACCGCCAGGTGCGCGAGGGGGTCCTCGAAGTGCGTGTCCGCCCCGTGCTGCGTCACCAGCACCTGCGGCCGGAAGTCGGCCAGCAGCTCCGGCACCGTCGCGTGGAAGGCCCGCAGCCACCCCTCGTCCCCGGTCCCGGCCGGCAGCGCCACGTTCACCGCGCTCCCCTCCGCCGCCGGACCACCCGTCTCCTGCGGCCAGCCCGTCTGCGGGAACAGCGTCCGCGGATGCTCGTGCAGCGACACCGTCAGCACCCGCGGGTCGTCCCAGAACGCCGTCTGCACCCCGTCCCCGTGGTGCACGTCCACATCCACGTACGCGACCCGCTCCGCCCCCAGCTCCAGGAGCCGCGCGATCGCCAGGGCCGCGTCGTTGTACACGCAGAACCCGGCCGCCCCGCCCGGCATCGCGTGGTGCAGCCCGCCCGCGAAGTTCACCGCGTGCCCGGCCTCACCCCGCCACACGGCCTCCGCGCCCGCCACCGACTGCCCGGCGATCAGCGCGGACGCCTCGTGGATCCCGTGGAACGCCGGATCGTCCACCGTCCCCAGCCCGTACGAGCCGTCGGCCGCCCCCGGGTCCGCCGACACCTCCCGCACCGCCGCCACGTAGTCCTCGCGGTGCACCAGCCGCAGCGTGGAATCCCCGGCCGCCGGCGCCGCCCGCACCTCCATCTCCCGGTCCAGCCCGAAAGCACGCACCAGGCCCATGGTCAGCGCCAGGCGCACCGGGTCCATCGGATGGTCGGGTCCGAAGTCATACCCCGTTACCGCCTCGTCCCACATCAACAGCCCGGTCACCGGCTCGCCGCTCATGCCGCACACCGTATCGGGCCCGGTCCACAGCGCCGAACGAGCGGGCGTACAGCAGCGTGACGAGGACCAGCACCATCGGCACCAGCATCGCGCCGCGGTAGTTCCAGGCGTCCCCGATCCCCCCGACGAGCGGCGAACCGATCAGGAAGCCCACGTAGTTGAAGATGTTCAGCCGCGCCACCGCCGTGTCCGAGGCGTTCGGGAACAGCCGCCCCGCAGCCGCGAAGGTCTGCGGCACGATCACGCACAGCCCGATCCCCAGCAGCGTGAACCCGAGCATCCCCGTCCACGCCCCCGGAGCCGCGGCCACCACCCCGAACCCGGCCGCCGCCACCACCGCACCGCAGCGCACGACGGCCACCGCCCCGAACCGCCGCACCCCCAGGTCCCCGACGGCCCGCCCGATGAGCGTGGTCACCATGTACACGTTGTAGGGGACGGTCGACAGCTGCTCTGAGCTCCCCAGCACGTCCTGGAGGTACTTGGCACTCCAGTTCGCCACCGTCGAGTCCCCGATGTACGCGCACGCCATCACCAGGCACAGCGGCAGCAGCAGCCGCCCGCCCCGCGCCGGCCACCCCTCGGCGGCCTCCGCCCCCGCCGGACCGCCCTTCGCGTCCACGTAGTACCGGCTCCCCAGCAGGGCCAGCGGCAGCAGCAGCACCACGGCCGGCAGGTACCCGGTGAACAGCGCCAGGTGCCAGTGCGCCCCCGCCCAGGCCGCCGACGCCCCGACGATCCCGCCCAGGCTGTACGCGGCGTGGAACCCGAGCATGATGGAACGCCCGTACGCCCGCTGGAGGCTGACCCCGAGCATGTTCATCGAGGCGTCCAGCGCCCCGACCGCCAGCCCGAACACCCCGAGCGCCACGGCCACGTGCCACATCCGGCTGCCCGCCCCGACACCGAGCAGCGCCAGCAGCACGACGGGCTGCGCCCACCGCAGCACGGTGCCGGCCCCGACCCGCTTCACCAGGTGCTCGGCGGCGACGCTGGAGACCCCGGCGAGGACGGGCACGGCGGCCAGGAAGGCGGGCAGCAGCCCGTCGGATATCCCGTACTGGTCCTGGATGGCCGGGATGCGGGTCACGAGCAGGGCGAAGGTGACCCCTTGAACGAAGAAGCTGAACCCGAGGGCACCGCGGCCCCGCCGCAGCCGCACGTCATCTGTCATGGCGGCACAGCGTAGGCCCCGCGGCTACCCGTGGGTAGAGAGATCACACGGAGAATCCGAGGAGGCCGGACAGCTCCTTCATCTCCCCGAAGCAGGCGGTGGCCCCGGCGAGCTTCGCCGCGGGGACCATGGAGGTGAAGCCGAGGACGTCCATGCCGGCGGCCCGGGCGGCCTCGATCCCGAGCGGGCTGTCCTCCACGACCACGCACCGGGAGGGGTGCACGCCCATCATGTCGGCGGCGTGCAGGAAGAGGTCCGGCGCCGGCTTGCCCCGCCCGACCTCCTCGGCGCTGAAGATCCACTCTTCCTCGAACCACTCGTCCAGTCCGGCGGCACGGTGCGCGACGCGGATCCGCTCGTGGCTGCTGGAGGAGGCGACGCAGTACGGCATGCCGTGCGCGGACAGCTCCCCGAGCACGTCGGTCACCCCGGGGACGGGCTGGAGCTCGCGGGCGAACGCCGCGAAGATCCGCTCGTGGAGGACCTGGTCGAAGCCCTCCGGCAGCCGCTGCCCGGTGCGCTCCTGGACGAGGTCGTGCACCCGGTGCACGGCGCCGCCCATGTAGTCGCGCAGGGAGTCCTCGTACGTGGTGGGGTGCCCGACCTCGGTCAGGTACTCGGCGAGGATGGTGTTGGAGAGCGGCTCGCTGTCCACGAGGACGCCGTCGTTGTCGAAGATGACCAGCTGGTAGACCATCAGCCCACCATACGAGTGCCGGCCGCACGTTCCCCGCAGCGCGGTGCGGGTAAACGGCTGAAAACGCAGAAAAGCCCCGCACCATGACTGGTGCGGGGCTTTCCCACAATGATTGTTCGGCGGCGTCCTACTCTCCCACAGGGTCCCCCCTGCAGT
>NZ_JBHVUQ010000193.1:0-13003 GCF_042884105.1 Streptomyces sp. NPDC058157 | reverse complement strand
GGGTGAGCACCATCGTCAGGCCGCCGCCCGGGGTGTCCTCGGGGGTGAGGGTGCCGCCCATGGCCTCGGTGAGGCCCCGGGAGAGGGCGAGGCCGAGGCCGACGCCCGTGGTGTTGTCGGTGTCGCCGAGGCGCTGGAACGGCACGAAGGCGTTCTCCCGGTCCGCCTCCGGGATTCCCGGCCCGCGGTCGGCGACCCGGATCTCGACGCGGTCGTCGAGGGCGCTCGCCGTCAGCAGGACCTCCCGCCCGGGCGGGGTGTGCCGGACCGCGTTGCCCAGCAGGTTGGCCACCACGCGTTCGAGGAGGGGCGGATCCGCCAGGACGGCCGGGGCCCGCTCGAGGCTCCGGGTGTCGACGGCGGGGGCGTCGGCGGGCAGTGCGTCCAGCGCGGCGGGCACCACCTCCATCAGGTCGGTGGGCCGCAGCTCCAGTTTCAGGGCTCCGGCCTGGAGCCGGCTCATGTCCAGGAGGTTCTCGACGAGGCGGTTGAGCCGGGCCATCGACTCGTCGGCGGTGGCGAGGAGCGCTTCGCGGTCCTCCTCACTGAACTCCACGTCGTCGGCGCGCAGCGACTCGATGGCGGCCCAGCCGGCGGCGAGCGGGGTCCGCAGGTCATGGCTGACGGCCGCGAGCAGGGCGGTACGCATCCGGTCGGCCGCCTTGACGGGTTCGATCTCGGCGGCCGCCTCGGCCAGCCGGGCGCGCTCGACCGCGACCGTGACGTGCGCGGCGAAGGCGGACAGGACCCGCCGGTCGGAGCTGGGCAGCGGACGCCCGCGCAGGACCAGGTGCGCGTCCTGTCCGACCGGGACCCGAACGGCGGAGGTGTCGTCCGCGACCGCTTCGCCGGTGAGTTCGACCGATTCCATCCCGAAGGTCTCCCTCGTGCGTTCGAGGAGCGCGGGTACGGCCTGGTCCCCCCGCACGATGGAACCGGCGAGCGAGGAGAGCGTCTCCGCCTCCGCCGTGGCCCGGGCCGCCCTGCGCGACAGGCGCAGCGACCGGTCGACGGCCGCGGCGACGGTTCCCGCGACCACCGCGAACACCACCAGCGCGAGGATGTTGTCGGGTTCGGCGATGGTGAACTCGCCGACCGGCGGGATGAACCAGTAGTTGAGGAGGAGGGAGGCCGTCAGGGAGGCGACCACGGCCGACAGCACGCCGCCCACGCATGCCACTCCGACCACCGTCACCAGGAACAGGAGGGCCTCGCTGGTGAGGTTGAGGCTGCCCCTGGTGTGATCGAGGAGGAAGGTGAGCGCGGTCGGGAGGAGGAGCCCGAGGACCGGTCCGGCGATGAGCCGCGACGTCGGGAGGGTCCGCCGTCGCGACGGCAACAGCCTTCCGCTGCCGGCCCGTTCGTGGGTGACCATGTGGACGTCGATGTCCTCGGACAGCCCGACGATCGTCTCGCCCGTGCCCCGGCCGGTGAGGAAGCGTTCCATCCGTCCGCGCCGGCTCGTGCCGAGGACCAGCTGGGTGGCGTTCTGCGAGCGGGCGAAGTCGGTGAGCGCGGTGGCCACGTCGTCGCCGACCAGGGAGTGGTAGCTGCCGCCGAGGCTTTCGACGAGCGCCCGCTGACGGACCAGTGCGGCGGCCGAGGCTCCTCCGGCCAGGCCGTCGCTGCGCGCGATGTGCACGGCCAGGAGGTCACCTCCCGCCGAACGGGCGGCGATCCTGGCCGCCCGGCGGATGAGCGTCTCGCCCTCGGAGCCGCCCGTGATCGCGACGACCACCCGTTCCCGGGTCTCCCACACTCCCCCTATGCCGTGCTCGGCCCTGTACTTCTGCAGGGCCTCGTCCACCCGTCCCGCCAGCCACAGCAGGGCCAGCTCGCGCAGGGCGGTGAGGTTGCCCACCCGGAAGTAGTGGGACAGCGCCGCGTCGACCTTCTCCGGGGCGTGGACGTTCCCGTGGGCCATGCGCCGTCTCAGCGCCTCCGGCGGCAGGTCGACCAGCTCGATCTCGTGGGCGCGGCGCACGACCTCGTCGGGCACGGTCTCGTGCTGCGGGACCCTGGTGATCTTCTCGACCACGTCGTTGAGGGATTCCAGGTGCTGGATGTCGACGGTGGTCACCACGTCGATCCCCGCCGCGAGGAGCGCTTCCACCTCCTGCCAGCGCTTGGCGGGACTGCCGCCGGGGACGACGGAGTGGGCCAGTTCGTCGACGAGCGCCACCTCGGGCCGCCGCTCCAGGACCGCCGCGAGGTCCATCTCCGGGATCCGGCTCCCCCGGTAGGTGCGCTCGGTGCGCGGCAGGACCTCCAGGCCGGCCAGCTTCTCCTCGGTGTGGCGGCGGCCGTGGCACTCCACGAAGGCGACGACGACGTCGGTCCCCCGGTCCGCCCGGCGCCGGCCCTCGTCGAGCATCCGGTACGTCTTCCCCACACCGGGCGCCGCCCCGAGGAAGACCTTCAGCCTTCCGGGCCGGGCAACCGCCTCCGCCACGACACACGCCTCCTCACGCCGAAACCGCCCCGATCCGCACAGAGGGCTTCCCCGGCCGGCAGAGGCACACGAGTGCTGCTCACGCTCATCATCGGGGGAAAACCGACCGGATCAGGGCGGAGCACGAAGACATTGACGCAGCCCTGACACGGTCCGCCGGCGCGTGCGCCTGCTCGCCGGCGGGGGACCCGCCGCGGTGATGGTCAAGTGCTTGGACAACGCGATCTGGTCGACGTACTGGAGCACGGCGCGGACCGGGCTCAAGGTTTCTGACGCACCCTGATCCCGTACTGGCGCGGTTCATCCGATGCCCGGGATCAGGGAGACCAGGAGGTCGATGAGCTTGATCCCCACGAACGGGGCGACGAGTCCACCGAGGCCGTAGACGGCCAGGTTGCGGCGGAGCAGGTCGTGCGCGGAGGCGGGCCGGTAGCGGACGCCGCGCAGGGCGAGCGGGATGAGGGCGATGATGATCAGCGCGTTGAAGATGATCGCCGAGGTGATGGCGGACCGGGGGCTGCTCAGCCCCATGACGTTGAGGGCGCCGAGGCCGGGGTAGGCCGAGGCGAACATCGCGGGGATGATCGCGAAGTACTTCGCGACGTCGTTGGTGATCGAGAAGGTGGTCAGGGCGCCCCGGGTGATCAGGAGCTGCTTGCCGATCTCCACGATCTCGATCAACTTGGTCGGGTTGGAGTCCAGGTCCACCATGTTCCCGGCCTCCTTGGCGGCCGAGGTGCCCGAGTTCATCGCGACGCCCACGTCGGCCTGGGCGAGGGCCGGGGCGTCGTTGGTGCCGTCGCCGGTCATCGCGACCAGTTTCCCGCCCTCCTGCTCCCGCTTGATGAGGGCGAGCTTGTCCTCCGGGGTGGCCTGGGCGAGGTACTCGTCGACGCCCGCCTCCGCCGCGATCGCCCGGGCGGTCAGCGGGTTGTCGCCGGTCACCATGACGGTGCGGATGCCCATGCGGCGCAGTTCGGCGAAGCGTTCGCGGATGCCGTCCTTGACCACGTCCTTGAGGTGGATGATGCCGAGCACCCGGGGCCCGTCCCAGTCGTGCACGGCCACCAGCAGCGGGGTGCCGCCGGAGGCGGACACCGACTCCGCCCAGGCGACGGCTTCGGCCTGGACGGTGCCGCCGCGCAGCGCCACCCAGTCCGCGACCTCGGCAGCCGCGCCCTTGCGGATGGCGACGCCCGCGCCGTTCGGCCAGCTCAGGTTGATCCCGCTCATCCGGGTCTTCGCACTGAACCCCACGAAGCGCGGATTGCTCAACTCCCCCTCTTCCGGCGGTCGGACGCCGTGCTGCCGGGCCAGGGCCACGACGGAGCGGCCTTCGGGCGTCTCGTCGGCGAGGGAGGACAGCTGGGCGGCGTCGGCGAGCTTGCCGAGGTCCTGGCCGGGCAACGGGAGGAAGGCGGCGGCCTCGCGGTTGCCGAGGGTGATGGTGCCCGTCTTGTCGAGCAGCAGGGTGCCCACGTCTCCGGCCGCCTCGACCGCCCGGCCGGACATGGCCAGGACGTTGCGCTGGACGAGGCGGTCCATGCCGGCGATGCCGATCGCGGAGAGCAGCGCGCCGATGGTGGTGGGGATGAGGGTGACCAGCAGGGCGACGAGGACGGCGGTGCTCTGGGCCGCCTTCGCGTGGTCGGCCATCGGCTGGAGGGTGACCACCACCAGGACGAAGACGATCGTGAGGGCGGCGAGGAGGATGTTGAGGGCTATCTCGTTCGGGGTCCGCTGCCGGGCGGCCCCCTCGACCAGGGCGATCATGCGGTCGAGGAAACTGTTGCCCGGGCGGGAGGTGACCCGGACGACGATCGAGTCCGACAGGACCGTCGTGCCGCCGGTGACCCCGGACCGGTCGCCGCCCGACTCGCGCAGCACGGGGGCGGACTCGCCGGTGACGGCCGACTCGTCGACCATCGCCGCCCCGTCGACCACGTCCCCGTCGGCCGGGATCAGCTCGCCCGCCTCGACGAGGACGAAGTCCATGGGCTGGAGCTCGGCCGGGGTGACGACCTCGGTGTCGGCCGTGCGCAGGTTCGTGCCGTAGGACCAGTGCTTGATCCGCAGGGCGACGGTGTCGGTGCGGGCTCTGCGCAGGGACGCCGCTTGCGCGCGGCCACGGCCCTCGGCCACGGCTTCCGCGAGGTTGGCGAACAGCACGGTCAGCCACAGCCAGCCGCTGATCACCCACGTGAAGACCGAGGGGTGAATCACGGCCGACAGCGTGGTCAGGACCGAGCCGACGGCGACGACCAGCAGTACGGGTTTGCGCGCCAGCGCGCGCGGGTGCAGCTTGCGCACCGCCTCGCGCGCCGCGTCCGCCAGCTGCCCCGGCTCCAGCAGCCGGGCCCGTCGGCCGGGCCGGCGGTGCGGCGGCCGGTGGACGGGGGACGGGGGCGGGCTCCCCGGGCCCGGAGGGGTGTGCTGCGCGGTGGCGGCGGAAGACATGAGAGGCGAACCTTCTGACGTGAGGCAGGAGGAGGCCGGCTGGTCGGGCCGGCCGTACGGGAAAGAGCCGCTGCCGGGGGCCGGATGGCATGGGCCCCTCAGCCGTCGTCATGCGGTGATCAGGGCCCCCGACAGCGGGAACGGCAGGAAGCTACCCGAGCGTCCCGCCCCCGCAGCGGTCGGAGAAGAGGAATTGCCGCCACCTTGACGCCGGTGCGGGCCATCGCGTCAACGAACCGTCAGAATCCCGTGAAGAAGGTCCTGTCGGGGTCCCGTCGGGCAGGGAGGACAATCAAGCTCGGGCACGGAAGAGGAACCGTCCCGACGACGAGGACACCCCGAGGCGCACGTCGAAGGCATGCCGATGCGAGGCTTGGCTGCGGGGGCGCCTCGACGTCGTCCTCCCCGGTGACGCCGCCTCCCTCGATCGTGCCCGGAGCCCTTCCCCTCCGGCTCCCGCGAGACCCTCTGCGACGCTCGTCATGCCCGTCCGGGGGTGGGACGCAGTTCACGTTCGAGGGCGGACAGCGCGAAGGCGTGCACGGAGGTGTGCTGCCAGCGCGACCTCCCGAACATCACGTCTTCGGAGAGCCCGCTCAGCATGGCCACCGCCCGGATCGTGAACTCGGGGACGTCCACGTCGGCGAAGTGGCCCAGGTCCCGGCCCTCACGGAGGATGGCTTCCAGGCGCTCGTCCCAGCCGTCCAGCAGATCGGTGAGGAGGCGTCGGCCCGCCTCGTCGTGGCGCTGGGCCAGTACCTGCGTCCACAGCGCGTAGCGTTCGTCGCCCTGGTCGCGGGGCAGGTAGAAACGGACGAACAGGTCCAGCTTCTCGGCAGGCGACGCGGCCCGGTCGGCAGCCTGATGGAACCGGGCCCAGAGGTCCGCCTGACTCCATGCGAGGACTTCGAGCAGGAGCCGGTCCTTCTTGCCGAAGTGGTAGAGGATGTGCCCGGTGCTCATACCGGCCCGCTCGGCGATGTCCGACATCCGCAGGCCCGCCGTGCCCTTCTCGGCGATCACGGCGATGGCGGCCCGCATCGCCCGCCCCCGCGCCTCGTCCCCGCTGGGCTGACGCTTCCTGTCGGGCAGCGCGGGCCCGGTCGCTGACGTCGGCATCTGCTCACTTTCGGTGACGGAAATCGAGGTCCCCAGTCTAGGTTCCCGCAGTCTAGATTCTTAATCTAGACTGAAAATCTAGTCAGACCGTCCACCACCCAGGAGACACCCTCATGACGCGCGGATTCGATGTCGTGGAGACCTGTATCGCCGACCTGCGCGCAGCGCTGGAAGGGGGCGAGACCACCGCCGTCGGCCTGCTCGACGCCTACCTCGCGCGGATCGACGCGTACGACCGGCCCGGTACGGCCACCGCGCTCAACGCGATGGTCGTGAAGAATCCGGACGCCCGCGCGGAAGCGGAGGCCTCCGACGCCCGGCGTGCCCGCGGCGAGACGCTCGGCCCGCTGGACGGCATCCCGTACACCGCGAAGGACAGCTACCTCGCGAAGGGGCTGACGGCCGCGTCCGGCTCCCCCGCCTTCGAGCACCTCGTCGCCCAGCGTGACGCCTTCGCCATCGAACGCCTGCGCGCGGGCGGGGCCGTCCTCATCGGCCTGACCAACATGCCTCCGATGGCGAACGGCGGCATGCAGCGCGGCGTGTACGGCCGCGCGGAAAGCCCGTACAGCGCCGACTGGCTCACCAGCGCCTACGGCTCCGGCTCCTCCAACGGCTCCGGCACGGCGACGGCGGCGTCCTTCGGCGCGTTCGGCCTCGGCGAGGAGACCTGGTCCTCGGGCCGCGCCCCCGCCTCGAACAACGCGCTGTGCGCCTACACGCCCAGCCGCGGCGTGATCTCGGTCCGCGGCAACTGGCCGCTGGTCCCGACCATGGACGTCGTCGTCCCGCACACCCGCACCATGGCCGACCTGCTCGAACTCCTCGACGTCATCGTGGCCGACGACGCGAACACGCGCGGGGACCTGTGGCGCGCACAGCCGTGGGTGGACCTGCCCTCGCCCTCGCAGGTACGCCCCGCCTCCTACCCGGCCCTCGCCCCCACCGGCGCACCGGCCGCGTCCGAGGCGCTCACCGGCAAGCGCGTCGGCGTGCCCCGCATGTACATCAACGCCGACCCCGACGCCGGAACGAACCCGGACGGGGGCATCGGCGGCCAGACCGGGCAGCGCGTCGACACCCGCCCGTCGGTGATCACCCTGTGGGAGGCCGCCCGCCGCGACCTGGAGGCCGCCGGCGCCGAGGTCGTCGAGGTGGACTTCCCCGTCGTCTCGAACTACGAGTCCGACCGCCCGGGCGCGCCCTCGCTGTTCACCCGGGGACTCGTCAGCCGCGAGTACCTCACCTTCGAGATCGAGGATCTGTCCGCCTGGGCCTGGGACGACTTCCTGCGCGCCAACGGCGACCCGGCCCTGGCCACCCTGGCCGAGGTCGACGGCACCCGCATCTGGCCCAAGCAGGAAGGCGAGCTCCCCGACCGCTACGAAGGCTTCGACGACACGATCGGCGACTACCCGCGCTTCGTGCGCGAACGCCCGTACGCGTCCCTGGCCGACATGCCGCACCTGGAGCAGGGGCTGCGCGGGCTGGAGGAGACGCGCCGGGTCGACCTGGAGCTGTGGATGGACGGCCTCGGCCTGGACGCGGTCGTGTTCCCCGCCGTCGCCGACGTGGGCCCCGCGGACATGGACGTGTCCGAGGCCTCCGCCGACCTCGGCTGGCGCAACGGCGTCTGGGTCGCGAACGGCAACCTGGTCCCCCGCCACCTCGGCATCCCGACGGTGACGGTGCCGATGGGCACCATGGCGGACACCGGCATGCCCGTCGGCCTGACCTTCGCCGGCCGCGCCTACGACGACAACGCCCTGCTGACCCTCGCCGCCGCCTTCGAGAAGACCGGCAACCGCCGCACCGAGCCGCCGCGCACGCCCCGCCTGCCGGCGGAGTGACCTGCCCGGAGCCTCCGGGCCGACCACATCAGCCCTCAGCGACCCCAGCCGCGCCTCCGAGCGGCTCGCAGGCACGGCAGGCGCAAGGCGTCGACGGGCGTCAGGCTGCCCGGAGGGTGGGGCGGGCGAGCGGGGTGAGAGACGCGTAGGTGAGCGGGGCGGACGGGTCGATCGAGACGTCCAGCGGGGCCGGCTCGGCGCCCGAGCGGACGAGCAGGTCACCGACGGCGGCGATCATCGCCCCGTTGTCGGTGCACAGGGTCATCGGCGGAACGCGCAGCTCGATTCCCGCCGAGGCGCACCGCTTCTCCGCGAGGGCCCTGACCCGGGAGTTGGCGGCCACACCGCCGACCACGACCAGCGTCTTCACCTCGTACGCCTTGCAGGCCGCCATGGCCTTGCGGGTCAGGACGTCGGCCACGGCTTCCTGGAGGGCGGCGGCCCCGTCGGCCACCGGCACCTCCTCGCCGCGCCGGCGGTGCTGCTCGACCCAGCGGGCGGCTGCGGTCTTGAGGCCGGAGAAGGAGAAGGCGTACGGGTCGTCGCCGGGCCGGGTGAGCGGGCGCGGGAAGGCCACGGCCTTGGGGTTTCCCTCCCGCGCCGCCCCGTCGACGGCCGGGCCGCCCGGGTACGGCAGGCCGAGGATGCGCGCGACCTTGTCGAAGCATTCGCCGGCCGCGTCGTCGAGGGTGTCGCCGAGGTGCAGGATCGGCTCGCGCACGAGGTCCCGGACGAGGAGCAGGGAGGTGTGGCCGCCGGACACGATCAGCACCACGCAGGGGTCGGGCAGCGGCCCGTGCTCCAGGGTGTCGGCGGCGACGTGCCCGGCCAGGTGGTGCACACCGTACAAGGGCACCCCGGCCGCGTAGGCCAGCGTCTTCGCCCCGGCCAGGCCGACCTGGAGGGCGCCGGACAGACCGGGGCCGGTGGTGACGGCGACGGCGTCGAGCTGACCGATCCGCAGTCCGGCCTGGTCGAGGGCCTGCCGGACCACCGGGTTGAAGGCGTGGAGGTGGGCCCGGGCGGCGATCTCGGGCACCACGCCGCCGAACCGGGCGTGCTCGTCCATGCTCGACGCCACCACGTGGGCCAGCAGCCTCCCGTCCTGCACGATGCCCGCGCCGGTCTCGTCACACGACGACTCGATCCCCAGCACCACCGGTCCCGCCACAACACCCACTCCTTATGCCTGCATTCTGCAACTGCAATATATGTGCAACAAGGCAACGGGAACTCCTCGGGCACCGGGTGCGACCACGTCTGCGGCACATCCGAAGGATGGCCGGCCCCGGCAACGGACGCGGGCCGCGCCGTCGCCTCGTACGCCCGGCGGGCCCTCCCCGAACGACCGCTGCCCGAGGTCACCGGATTCCTGGCCACGCCCGGAAGGGGCGTCGAGGGCGTCGTGGAGGGGCGGAGGGTCGAGGTGCTGACCCCGGGCGAGGGCCTGCCCCCGTCGCTGGCACGAGCACTCGCCGAGGCGGAGGCATCGGCGCACACGCCGGTACTGGTCCGGGTGGACGGGCGCGCCGAGGCGCTGTTGGCCCTCGGGGACGTCCTGCGGCCGGGAAGCCACCGGGCCGTGTACCGGCTGCGGCGGCTGGGCGTGACGCCGGTGCTCGCGACCGGTGACCGTGAGGCCACGGCCCGGGTGGTTTCGTCGGAGCTCGGCATCACCGAGGTGCACGCCCGCTGCACTCCCCAGGACAAGGCGGAGTTGGTGACGCGGTTGAAGGAGGAGGGGCACCGGGTGGCCGTCATCGGTGACGGGGTGAACGACGCCGCCGCCCTGGCCCGGGCCGACCTCGGGATCGCGATGGGGAGCGGCACCGACGTCACCCTCGTACGGGGTGACATCGAGGCGGTCGCCGACGCCGTCCGCCTGGCCCGGCGCACGCTGGCGACGATCCGCCTCAACCTGGTCTGGGCGTTCGGCTACAACCTGGTGACCGTGCCACTGGCGGCCGTGGGGTGGCTCGACCCCATGGTGGCCGCGGCCGCGATGTCCGCCAGCTCGCTCCTCGTCGTGGCCAACAGCCTGCGCCTGCGCACCTGGCAGACCACCCCCAGACGCCCCGTCACCTCCGCCGGAAAGGCCTCCCGGCGATGACCGGCTCCCTCCGGCCCGCGGCGGCGGTCCGGCACCCGCGGTTCACGCCACGGCGACGGAGTCCAGCTTGCCCGCCTTGGCGTCCTCGATGAGGGAGCCGAACTGATCGGCGCTCATCTGCACCCGCTGGCCGAAGTCGTCGGTGATCACGACCCGGCGGTCGGCGGGGGCCGCCTCGTCGACGAACAGCTGCGGGCATCCGCAGTCGCACTTGCCGCAGAACGTCGCCACGGGCTGCAGAGAACTGATGTCGGTCATCGCGTGCGCCTCTCTCCCTACGTGTCCGCCCGCAGAACGGCTTCCGCGACCCCGGACCTCAGGGGAATGCCCGTTCGGTATCGGCCGCAAGCTCCGGACCCCGGAGCTTCGGAAGCACGACGTGATTCCCATGTGCTTCCACTGCTTCCACCGGGCGGGAAGTGGCGGAAACCAGAACGGGTCTCGGTACGACTACGTGAGAGAGCCCGCCGGACCACGGCGTCCGGCCATCGCCACCGCACCGGGAAGTGACGCAATGACGGAGCAGAAGTACCAGGTGACCGGACGGTCTGATCCCGGTGGAGAAGGACCGCCGACCGATCGCCGGCCCGCGGGAACTCGAAGCGAACGCTGTCCGACTACTGGGGCGTGGGCGACGGTCGGGCATCCTCCCGCGCCCCGTCACCACAAGGATTGAGGGAGGTGGGATGGGCGGGCTGGACGTACGCATGCGCCAAGTGGCCTGTCGGCACGGCCGGGTCGAAGCGGTCGCCGATGTCGATCTGGAGATCGCGGCCGGCGAGCGCGTGGCCCTGACCGGGACCAACGGGTCGGGCAAGACCACGCTCCTGCGCTCCGTGCTCGGTCTCCACCGGCAGGTGACGGGCTCGATCACGGTCGGCGGGCGCGGCACCGGTTCGCCGGCGGAGTGGGCCTGGCGGCGCAGGGCCTGCGCCTGGATCCCGCAGAAGCCGGCGGCGGGCCGGTTCCCGCTGCTCGGATCCGAGCTGCTGGCCAGCAGCACGGCCCCCGCGGCGGCCGCCGAGGCGGCGGACCGGCTCGGCGTCGCCCCGTTGACCGAGCGGCCGCTGCACACCCTCTCGGGCGGCCAGCTGCAGCGGATGTACCTGGCCCGGGCGATCGGCTGCGTCGCCGCGGGGGCACAGGTGCTGCTCGCGGACGAGCCGACCGCGGCCCTCGACTTCGACGGGCAGGCGGAGGCGGCGGACGTCCTCACCTCTCTCCCGGTGACGCTGGTCGTGGTGACGCACGACCGGAGCCTGGCCGAGCGCTGCGACCGTGTCCTGGAGATGGCTGCGGGCCGGCTGCGGGAGGTGCGGTGAACCTCGCCACGGCCGATCTCGGCGCCCTCCTGCAGCTCGTGCCCGTCCAGCGGGCCGGTATCGCCCTGCTGCTCGCCGCGGTCGGGTTGCCGGTGATCGGGGTGGTCATCGTCGGGCTGGACATCATGCCGGTGCGGTTCGCGATGATGCACGTCGCCCTGCTCGGCATCGCGGTCGGTCTGCTGACCGGACTCGATCCCATGCTGTGCGCGCTCGTCGCGTGCGCACTGGCCGGTGCGGGCGTGGCCCCGCTCGCCCGCACTCCGGACGGCCTGTCCGGTGCGATGGGGCTTTTGATGAGCCTGGCGATCGCGGCCGCGCTGCTCCTCATGGCGGTGTCGGGGGTCAACGCGTCCGGCGCCTTCGCCCTGCTCTGGGGGTCGATCCTGTCCGTGGGCACGCCGGACCTGATCGTCCTCGGCGTGCTCGCCGTCGTCGTACCGGGCCTGTTCTGGTGGCGGCGGCGCGAGGTCGGCCTCCTGCTCTACGACCGCGAGCTCGCCCAGTGCTCGGGGGTCCCCGTGCGGGCGCTGACCGCGGCCCTCCTCGTCCTGGTCGCGATCGCCGTCGCCGGGGCGATCAAGCTCACCGGCGCACTGCTCGTCGACGCCCTGACCCTGCTGCCCGCGCTCGCGGCCCGCCGCCTGGGCAGTTCGTTGAAGTCGATCACGCTGTGGGCCATCGGCATCGGCGTCGTCGTCAATCTGACGGGGTTCCTGCTGGCCCTGTGGCTGGACTGGCCACCGGGCCCGGTCCTCGTCCTGACGGCGGGGGCCCTCGTCCTCGCCGTGCATTTCCTTCCCGAACGGAGAATCAGCTCATGGCGCGCACCCGCGTCCGTATCCCTGCCCTCGTCGCACTGAGCGCGGCACTCCTCCTGACCGCGGCGTGCGGCAACGACAAGGCCTCCGGGGGGTCTTCCGACGCCGCGCCGGCCAAGAGCGGCAGCGAGGCGAAGAAGGACAAGCCCGTGGTGGTCGTGACCACCACCTGGGAAGGCGCCTTCGCCAGGGCCGCCGGCGCGGAGGACGTGAAGGTCATCGTCCCCCAGTCCGTGCACCACGCGCCCGACTACGACCCCAAGCCCTCCGACCTCGCGGCCGTGGCCAAGGCCGACTTCGTGCTGTACGCGCCGTTCGAGCCGTACGCGGCGAAGATCAAGGAGGCCGCGGGATCGAAGGCGAAGCTGGTCGAGGTGAACCTCGACAACGACCCCGGCAAGGTCAAGGCCGAGGTCGACAAGCTGGGCGCCCTCTTCGGCACGGCGGACGCCGCGACGCAGTGGAAGTCCGGGTTCGACACCGAGTACGCGAAGCTCAACAAGGAGGTCCAGGCGGCCTGGCCCGGTGGCAAGAGCCCCTCCGTCGTCACCCAGGTCTTCACCGCCTGGGCCGCGAAGTTGGCCGGTGCCACCCCCGTCGGCACCTACGGGCCCGAGGCCGTGACCCCGGCGCAGCTGGCCGAGCTCTCCGCGAAGAAGCCGGCGTTCGTCCTGGACAACGTGCACATGTCCACCGGCACGGTCCTGCCCGACTCCGGCGCCAAGCAGGTCGAGATCGTCAACTACCCCGGCGAGGACCTCGACCTGCTGCCGGTCTACCGGAACGCGGCGGCCGAGCTGAAGAAGGCCATGACCTCGTGATCCGCGCGCGGAGCAGGCCGTAACCCTCCCCGTCCTGCGTGCTCATGGGCC
>NZ_JBHVUQ010000192.1:0-13096 GCF_042884105.1 Streptomyces sp. NPDC058157 | reverse complement strand
CGTTCACCGCGGCGTCGGCCGCAGCCGTCAGCCGGGTCCGGCGACGGCGCGGGCGGCGCGCCTCGGCGTCGGCGGGAGCCTCGGCGGCCGGGGTCGCCACTGCGGCGGCCTCGACCTCGGCGCCCAGCTCCGAACCGCCACGGGTGCGGCGGCGCTGGCGCGGCGTACGGGTCCGGGCGGGACGCTCCTCGGCCGGAGCGGCCGCGCCGCGGCCGCCACGGCCACCGCGCCCGCCGGTCTCGCCCAGGTCCTCGAGCTCCTCGGCCTTCAGGCCGGCCCGCGTGCGCTCGGCGCGCGGCAGGATGCCCTTGGTGCCGGCCGGGATGCCCAGCTCCTCGTACAGGTGCGGGGAGGTGGAGTAGGTCTCGACCGGGTCGTGGAAGTCCAGCTCCAGCGCCTTGTTGATCAGCTGCCAGCGCGGGATGTCGTCCCAGTCGACCAGGGTGACGGCGGTGCCCTTGTTGCCCGCGCGGCCGGTGCGGCCCACGCGGTGCAGGAAGGTCTTCTCGTCCTCCGGCGTCTGGTAGTTGATGACGTGGGTCACGCCCTCGACGTCGATGCCGCGGGCGGCGACGTCGGTGCACACCAGCACGTCGACCTTGCCGTTGCGGAACGCGCGCAGCGCCTGCTCGCGGGCGCCCTGGCCCAGGTCGCCGTGGACGGCGCCGGAGGCGAAGCCGCGCCGCTCCAGCTGCTCGGCGATGTCGGCGGCCGTGCGCTTGGTACGGCAGAAGATCATCGCGAGCCCGCGGCCGTCGGCCTGGAGGATGCGGGAGACGAGCTCCGGCTTGTCCATGTTGTGCGCGCGGAAGACGTGCTGCTTGATGTTGGCGACGGTCGCGCCCTCGCCGTCCTCGGAGACGGCGCGGATGTGCGTCGGCTGCGACATGTAGCGGCGGGCGAGGCCGATGACGGCGCCCGGCATGGTCGCCGAGAACAGCATCGTCTGGCGCTTGGCCGGCAGCAGGTTCATGATCTTCTCGACGTCGGGCAGGAAGCCCAGGTCGAGCATCTCGTCGGCCTCGTCCAGGACGAGGGCCTTGACGCGGGACAGGTCGAGCTTCTTCTGCCCGGCCAGGTCCAGCAGGCGGCCCGGGGTGCCGACGATCACGTCGACGCCCTTCTGGAGCGCCTCGACCTGGGGCTCGTACGCGCGGCCGCCGTATATGGCGAGGACGCGGACGTTGCGGACCTTGCCCGCGGTCAGCAGGTCGTTGGTGACCTGGGTGCACAGCTCGCGGGTCGGAACCACCACGAGGGCCTGCGGGGCGTCGGTCAGCTGCTCGGGCGTGGCCCGGCCGGCCTCGACGTCCGCGGGGACGACGACCCGCTCCAGCAGCGGAAGGCCGAAACCGAGCGTCTTGCCGGTTCCGGTCTTCGCCTGGCCGATGACGTCCGTGCCGGAGAGGGCGACGGGGAGGGTCATCTCCTGGATCGGGAAGGGGGACACGATGCCGACGGCTTCCAGGGCCTCGGCGGTCTCGGGGAAGATCCCGAGCTCTCGGAACGTAGTCAGGGTGCTGCCTCTTCTGTGAGACGCGGCGCGAGGCGGCGAGGGGGGTCCTACCGTGCCGGGCTTGCGTTACTGCGCCCACCCAGGTTCGGGCGGGTCGTACGAAGCTGCGCGGGACCACTGCCATCGCTCAGGCGCTCTTGCCGCTGAGGGGGCCCCTCGTGGAGGCGGTACGCATGGGCATACTCGCCGCGCCGAGGGCGGTCGGGTGGAGCCGATCGGGCCACCGACCGGGCATCCTCATTCGGATGGCCCGCCGAGTATTCGGCAGGCGCATTACCACTGTACCCCGGAATCGCGCAGGTGTGTCGGGTGAATTCACCAGGTAGGCGGGTTTACACGGAGCGAGAGCGCGTAGGAGTGGTGACTTGTCCCGCCTTTCGGCGGGCTATTGTGCGGAGCATGTCGACCGTTGAAAACGCATCTCCCGCCGACGACAACGCCCAGGCCGGGGCGCAGGGCATCGCCGCCCAGGACTGGGCGACCGCCTCCGCCTCCCCGCAGTACCGGGCCGCCGTCGTGGACCTCCTCGGCGCGCTGGCGTACGGGGAGCTCGCGGCCTTCGAGCGCCTGGCGGAGGACGCGAAGCTCGCGCCCACCCTGGGGGACAAGGCCGAACTGGCGAAGATGGCCTCCGCCGAGTTCCACCACTTCGAGCGGCTGCGCGACCGGCTCGCCGCGATCGACGCCGAGCCGACCGCCGCGATGGAGCCCTTCGCCAAGGGCGTGGACGACTTCCACCGCCAGACCGCCCCCTCGGACTGGCTGGAGGGCCTGGTCAAGGCGTACGTCGGCGACTCGATCGCCAGCGACTTCTACCGCGAGGTCGCCACCCACCTCGACACCGACACCCGCGCCCTGGTCGTCGGCGTCCTCGACGACACGGGCCACGGCGGCTTCGCCGTGGAGAAGGTCCGCGCCGCCATCGAGGCGGACCCGCGCGTCGGCGGCCGGCTCGCCCTGTGGGCCCGGCGCCTGATGGGCGAGGCCCTCTCGCAGGCCCAGCGCGTGGTCGCCGAGCGCGACGCGCTGTCCACCATGCTGGTCGGCGGCGTGGACGGGATGGCGGCCGGCTTCGACCTGGCGGCCGTCGGCGAGATGTTCACCCGGATCACCAAGGCCCACACCAAGCGCATGGCCGCCCTCGGCCTCGCGGCGTAGCGCTCCGCGGGACACCGGCCGCCGACTACGGCCGGCGACGGCCCTCAGCTGCGCGACGGAAGCGAAAACGGAGGGCGGCGCGGACCCCCGCCGCCCCCGGCCGCCGGACGCAGCAGCAGGGACAGCACGACGGCCGACACGCCGAGCCCGCCGAGCAGGGTCGCGAGCAGGGTGTTGTGCCCCGGCCCCAGTGACATGTGCGTCAGGTAGGCCCCGAACAGGGCCCCGGACACGCCGCTGACCAGCACCGTTCTGGTGGAGGGCAGTCGTTTGGCGAGTACCCGCGCGGCCACGCCCGCAAGGGCGAGGCCCAGCAGACCGGAGCCGACGGCCTCCATCAGCATCATCTGGTCACTCCCCTACGTCAGGGCAAACCGGGTCACTGCGGTCCTACCCGAAGCGGAAGAAACGGAAACGGCCCGGCGGATGCATCCGCCGGGCCGTTCCACTCGTACTCCAGTGCCTAGAGCGCCCCGAAGCCGACCTTGCGCTGCGCCGGCTCGCCGAGGTCGACGTACGCCAGACGGTCGGACGGCACCAGGACCTTGCGACCCTTGATGTCGGTCAGGCTCAGCAGCGGCGCGGTGCCGGTCAGCGCATCGGCGATGATGCTCTCCAGCTCCTCGGCGCTCAGGCCGCTCTCCAGCACGATCTCCCGGGGTGCGTGCTGCACGCCGATCTTGACCTCCACGGCTTTGTCCCTCCGACGGTCCGGTTCGCGCGATCAGCCGCGCCGTACGCGCTCCACATTAGCCCGGTGAGGGGACACGATCGGCTCGCGGCGGACACGCTCGCAGCGAACAGCGGCCGGTCAGGCCGGTCAGGCCTCCGGTCAGGCCGGTCAGGCCTCCGGTCCGGCCTCCGTGCCGTGCAGCGGGAAGCCGGCGATGCCGCGCCAGGCGAGCGAGGTCAGCAGACCCACCGCCGTGTCCCGGGCGACCGGGCTCTCGCTCGACAGCCAGTACCGGGCCACGACCTGCGAGACCCCGCCCAGGCCCACGGCCAGCAGCATCGACTCGTCCTTCGACAGCCCCGTGTCCTCGGCGATCACGTCGGAGATGGCCTCCGCGCACTGGAGCGACACGCGGTCGACGCGCTCGCGCACCGCCGGCTCGTTCGTCAGGTCCGACTCGAACACCAGCCGGAACGCGCCACCCTCGTCCTCGACGTACGCGAAGTAGGCGTCCATGGTCGCCGCCACGCGCAGCTTGTTGTCGCTCGTGGACTCCAGCGCCCCGCGCACCGCCTGGAGCAGGTTGTCGCAGTGCTGGTCCAGCAGCGCCAGGTACAGGTCGAGCTTGCCGGGGAAGTGCTGGTACAGCACCGGCTTGCTGACGCCCGCCCGCTCCGCGATGTCGTCCATCGCCGCCGCGTGGTAACCCTGCGCGACGAACACCTCCTGGGCAGCGCCCAGCAACTGGTTGCGCCGGGCACGGCGCGGCAGCCGCGTACCCCGCGGACGCGCTGCCTCGGTCTGCTCGATGGCTGTCACGCCGCCTCCCACTTTCTCTAAGAACACAGTGCGCTCTGCGCCGCGCCGCCATCGTACTTTTCGGTAACCGAATCTGGTGGGTTCAAGCCTGGTTTTCTCGCGGTACGGACGGCCCGGACACACCCCTGACACGCTGGTCAGCGCCTGGCAGATGCTGTCAGCGGTAGTCCTCCTCGTCCAGGGGCACGACCCGTGCCTGTTCGGCGGCATCCGCCTCCGGCGCCTCGCCCCGGTCCCCGCCGGTGAGCGGATCGTCCTCCTGCGGCTGGATGTCGGTGAGCTGCTCGGCGGCGTCCGCCTCCGGGGCCTCGGTGTCGAGCGGGTCCGCGAACCGTCCCCGGAAGGTGTCCGGTTCGCCAGGGTCCACAGTCATTCCACTCCCCTCGCCTTCGCTCGTCCTCTTACGAGCCTAGGAGGATCGGAAGCCCGCCGCCAGGCGGTCTTGTGACCGCCAACACAAGGGAACGCCGGGGGGTGAGCGTGATCGTCTCGTAACATTGCCGCATGTCTTCGACCGAGCTGCCGGGCGTACGGTCCACCCCCGAGTCGACCTCCCAGGTGGGAGCCGTCCGGGTGGCCGAAGGGGAGGGGCTGCGCACCGTCGTGCTGCCGGGCCTGGAGATGAACGTACGTTTCCGGCCACCGGGGCGGGAGGGTCTGCCCCCCGCGCTGTTCGTGCACGGACTCGGCGGCTCCTCCCAGAACTGGTCCGCGCTCATGGAGCAGCTCGCCGACTGCGTCGACGGCGAGGCCGTCGACCTGCCCGGCTTCGGCTGGTCCCCGCCGCCCGCCGACCGCGACTACTCGGTCACCGCCCTGGCCCGCGCCGTCATCCGTCACCTCGACGCCGCCGGACGCGGCCCGGTGCACCTGTTCGGCAACTCCCTCGGCGGCGCCGTCTCCACCCGCGTCGCCGCCGTCCGCCCCGACCTCGTGCGCACCCTGACGCTGGTCTCGCCCGCCCTGCCCGAGCTGCGCGTGCAGGGCTCGGCCGTGCCCACCGCCCTCCTCGCCCTGCCCGGCGTGCCCGCCCTCTTCGGGCGCCTCACCCGGCACCTGACGGCCGAGCAGCGCACCCGGGGGGTGACGGACCTCTGTTACGGAGACCCCTCACGGGTGACACCGGAAGGCTTCGCCCACGCCGTCGAGGAGATGGAACGGCGCATGGCCCTGCCGTACTTCTGGGAGGCGATGAGCCGTTCCTCGCGCGGGATCGTCGACGCCTACACCCTCGGCGGGCAACACGGGCTGTGGCGCCAGGCGCAGCGCGTGCTCGCGCCGACCCTGCTGGTCTACGGTGGCCGGGACCAGCTGGTCTCGTACCGTATGGCGCGCAAGGCCGCCGCGGCCTTCCGGGGTTCGCGGCTGCTGAGCCTGCCCGAGGCCGGGCACGTGGCGATGATGGAGTACCCCGAGGTGGTGGCTGCCGCCTTCCGGGAGCTGCTGCGCGACAACGCCGCCGGGGACACCGACCGAGATACCGAAGACGGCAAGGGCTGAAGACGTGGGACGACATAGTCGCAAGACCCCCGCGGCCGCACCCGCGCCGTCGCCGTACGGGCCCGGCCCGGACGGCCTGTACGAACCCGAGCCGTACCCGGCCGACCCGTACGAAGCGCGGCCCCACACGGCCGAGCCGTACGAACCGCGGCCCCACACGGCCGAGCCGTACGGAGTGGGGCCCCACACGGCCGACCTGTACGAATCGCGGCCCCACGCGGCCGACCCGTACCCGGCCGGCCCGTACGAGCCGCAGCCCTCCCGCCCCCCGGGGCACGCGCCGCAGCCGTCCGGCCCCCGCGGGCACCAGCCGCAGCAGCCCTCCCGGCCCTCCGGGCCCGCCCCGGACGCGCCCCCCGGGTACGGGGAGCCGCGCGGACGGCGCCGGTCCGCCGAGTCCACCGTCGTCCACCAGGGCTACGCCCAGCCCCCGGCCCGCCCCGCCGGCCACCCCGAGCAGCACGAGCGGGGCGGCGCCTGGGGGGCCGACGCCTCCACCGCCCGCTACGGCGACTGGCGCGGCGCCCCCCGCGCCGCGGCCTCCGCCACCGCGACCCCGGACGCGCCCGCGGTCCGGGACGCCACCCCCGCGGCCGGCTTCCCCCGCATCACCGAGGAGCCCCCGGCCCCCGCGGCCGACGCCGTCACCTCCACCGGCTCGCACCGCCGCGTCCCCGGCCCCCGTACGCCCGCCGCCCCCGGGGCGGACCGCCCCTCCGGCGCCCGCGGCACACGGGTGCGCATCTACACCGGGGTCGCCGCCCTGGCCGTCACCGCCGCGCTCGCCGTCGTCGTCGCCGGCCAGGTCACCGGCGAGGGCGACCCGGTCGCCTCCGGTGCGCACGCCGCCGGGGACGACGGCACCCAGCGGGCCGGCGGCGACAAGGCCGCCTCCCGCTCCGACGGCCGCCCCACCCCGGCCTCCCCGCCGCCCGCGCAGCCCGCGACGTACGAACAGCAGATGGCGCGGCAGCTGCCCATCGACGCCAAGCTCACCGGTTCCGGCACCTTCGACACCGTCCCCGGCGTCGCCAAGGCACCCGGCAAGGGCAAGGTCGTGCGCTACCGGGTCGACGTGGAACAGGGCCTCGGCATGGACCCGCAGCTGTTCGCGGAGGCCGTCCAGCGCACCCTCAACGACCCGCGCAGCTGGGCCCACGACGGGGAGATGACCTTCGAGCGGGTGCCCGAGGGCAAGGCCGACTTCGTCATCACCCTGGCCAGCCCCGGCACCACCGGTGCCTGGTGCGCCAAGTCCGACCTGGACACCACGATCGACAACGTCTCCTGCGACTCCGCCAGCACCGAACGCGTGATGATCAACGCGTTCCGTTGGGGGCAGGGCTCACCGACCTACGGCGCCGACCAGATGTTCGCCTACCGGCAGATGCTCATCAACCACGAGGTCGGACACCGCCTCGGACACGGGCACGTGAGCTGCACCAAGGCGGGCTCCCTCGCGCCGATCATGCAGCAGCAGACGAAATCCCTCGACATCGACAACATCCACTGCCTTCCCAATCCCTGGGTATATCCCGGGAATTGAGGACGCCGGGCGGGGGAGTGGCCGGTACGCGCGTTGACAGCCGTCCGATGATCGGTAATTGTTCTCCGCATGTCGCACCGCCACACCTCCGCCGCGAGCGCCGCCATAGAGCTGGCGCTCCTCGGTGTGGCCGCGCACAGCGTGGCCGACATCTTCTGTCGCTGACGCCAGCCTGAGCGCCGCGACCCCCTTTTTCCTCCTCTGGTTCCGTCGCGCCCGGGCATTCCCCTTGCCCGCAGGCGCGGCTTCCCCTTTTCCCGGCCCCCCGGCTCCCGCCGGTCGCCGGTGATCACCCGTCGTCGCCCCTCGCGTGGCCCTTCCGTACCCCTTCACGCCGAGAGGTCCCTTCCGTCATGTCCCGTCAGTCCCACACCACGCGCCGCGTCGCCGCGCTCGCCGTCAGCCTCGTACTGGCCGGGGGCGCCGCCGCCTGCGGCCCCAAGGACGCGGCGGGCGGATCCGGCGGCGGGTCCTCCGGCAAGCCCGGCGCCGCCGGCGCCCCGCAGAAGGGCGGCACCCTGACCGTCCTCAACAACGAACCGCAGAACGACTTCGACCCCGCCCGCCTCTACACCTCCGGCGGCGGCAACATCCCCTCGCTGGTCTTCCGCACCCTCACCACCCGCAACCGCGAGGACGGTCCCGCCGGCGCGAAGGTCGTCCCCGACCTCGCCACCGACCTCGGCAGGCCCAACGCCGACGCCACCGAGTGGACGTACACCCTCAAGGACGGCCTCAAGTACGAGGACGGCAGCCCGATCACCACCGCCGACATCAAGTACGGCATCGAACGCTCCTTCGCCGCCGAACTCTCCGGCGGCGCCCCCTACCTGCGCGACTGGCTCGTCGGCGGGGAGACCTACGAGGGCCCCTACAAGGACGGCGGGAAGGGCCTCGACTCCATCGTGGTCCCCGACGCGAAGACCATCGTCTTCAAACTCCGCAAGCCCGAGGGCGAGTTCCCCTTCCTCGCCACCCAGACCCAGTTCGCCCCCGTTCCCAAGGCCAAGGACACCGGCGTCAAGTACGAGGAGCACCCCGTCTCCTCCGGCCCGTACAAGGTCGCCAAGAACACCGGCGACGGCGAGACCCTCCTCCTGGAGCGCAACGAGCACTGGGACCCGAAGACCGACGAGGAACGCAAGGCCTACCCGGACAAGATCGACGTCCGCTCCGGCCTCGACGCCGCCGTCATCGACCAGCGGCTGACCACCAGCTCCGGCCCCGACGCCGCCGCCGTCACCACCGACACCAACCTCGGCCCCGCCGAACTCGCCCAGATCGGCGACAACAAGGAACTCGCCTCCCGCGTCGGCACCGGCCACTTCGGCTACGTCAACTACCTGGCCTTCAACCCCAAGGTCGCCCCCTTCGACAACCCGAAGGTCCGCCAGGCCATCTCGTACGCCATCAACCGCACCAGCGTGGTCAACGCCGCCGGCGGCTCCGCCCTCGCCGAGCCGGCCACCACCTTCCTCCCCGAGCGCGAGGCCTTCGGCTACACGCCCTACGACCACTTCCCGGCCGGCAAGACGGGCAACCCGGCCAAGGCCAAGGAACTCCTGAAGGAAGCCGGCTTCCCCGACGGCCTGACCGTCACCCTCACCCACTCCAACGCCCAGAACCGCCAGACCGGCCCCGAGATCGCCACCGCCGTACAGCAGGCCTTCGCCGCCGCCGGCATCACCGTCAAGCTCGAAGGCCTGGAGGCCAACGCCTTCAACGAGCGCCGCTGGGACGCCAAGAACACCCCCGGCTTCTTCCTCTCCCGCTGGGGCGCCGACTGGCCCTCCGGCGGCCCCTTCCTCGCCCCGATCTACGACGGCCGCCAGATCGTCACCAACGGCTCCAACTACAACCACGCCCAGCTCGACGACCCGGCCGTGAACGCCGAGATCGACGAGATCGCCAAGCTCACCGACCTCGCCGCCGCAGGAAAGCGCTGGGGCGCCCTCGACAAGAAGATCGGCGAGCAGGCCCTCGCCGTCCCCCTCTTCCACCCGGTCTACAAGCGGCTCGTCGGCAAGGACGTCAAGAACGTCGTCATCAGCGACTGGACCGGTGTCCTCGACGTCTCGCAGGTCGCCGTCAAGTGAGCACGTCCCTCGACCGGCCGGCATCCGCGAACGGGGCCCCCACCCCGGCCGCGGGCGCCGGCCGCCGGGTCCGGCGGTGGCTGCGCGGGCGTCCGTCCGCCCTCGCGGCCACCGCCGTCCTGGCCCTCCTCGTCCTCCTCGCCCTCGCCGCACCCCTGCTCGCCCACCTCACCGGCCAGGACCCGAACGCCTACCACGACGACCTCGTGGACTCGGCCCGCGGCGGCGTCCCCCTCGGCTCCTTCGGCGGGATCTCCGCCGACCACTGGCTCGGCGTCGAACCCGGCACCGGCCGCGACCTGTTCACCCGCCTCCTGTACGGGGCGCAGGTCTCCCTCCTCGTCTCCCTCGGCGCCACCGTCGTCCAGGTGTGCATCGGCGTCGCCGCCGGGATCACCGCGGCCCTCGGCAGCCCCCTGCTGGGACGGCTCATCGGCGGGGCCACCGACGTGATGATCGCCCTGCCCCTGCTGATCCTCGCCGTCGCCCTGACCGCCGTCGTCCCGCCCGGCTTCCCGCGCCCGCTGCTGCTGGTCCTCGTCATCGGCGTCCTCGACTGGGGCGGCACCGCCCGCCTGGTCCGCGCCCAGACCCTGTCCCTGCGCGGCCTGGACTTCGTGGAGGCCGCCCGGCTCGCCGGGAACGGCCGGCTGCGGATCGCCCGCCGGGAGCTGCTGCCCTCGCTGGCGGCCCCCGTCATCACCCTGGCCGCCCTCAAGGTCCCGACCAACATGGTGATCGAGGCCTCCCTCTCCTTCCTCGGCGTCGGCGTCAAACCGCCCACCCCGTCCTGGGGACAGATGCTCTCCGGCGCCCAGACCTGGTTCCGGGCCGACCCCGCCTACGTCCTGCTCCCCGCCGGGCTGCTGTTCCTCACCGTGCTGGCCTTCACCGTCCTGGGCGACGGCATACGCACCGCCCTCGACCCGCGCGAGGGCTCGCGCCTGCGGGTCGGCACCGGAAAGGAGAACGCCGCATGACCGGGTTCGCCCTCAAACGCCTCGGCAGCGCCCTCCTCGTCCTCCTCGCGCTGTCCGTCCTCGTCTACGCCCTCTTCTACGTCGCCCCCGGCGACCCCGCCCGCCTGGCCTGCGGCGAACGCTGCAACCCGCAGCAGATCGCCCAGGTCCGCGAGCAGCTCGGGCTGAACGACCCCGTCGTCACCCAGTACCTGCACTTCCTCCGGGGAGTGCTGGCCGGCCGCGACTACTCCGGCGGCGCCGGACTGGTCCTGCACTGCGACGCCCCCTGCCTCGGCTTCTCCTACCAGAACGACCGGCAGGTCACCGAACTCCTCCTGGACCGGCTGCCCGCCACCTTCTCCCTCGCCCTGGGCTCCCTCGTGATCTGGCTCGTCGTCGGCGTCGGCACCGGACTGCTGTCGGCGCTCCGCCGCGGCGGGCCCGCCGAACGCGTACTCACCGTGCTGACCCTCGCCGCCACCGGCACCCCCGTCTTCATCCTCGGACTGCTGCTGCTCATGGCCGTCTGCGCCTACCTCCAGTGGCTGCCGTTCCCGACGTACGTGCCCTTCGGCGAGGACCCCGAGCAGTGGGCGTGGAACCTGCTGCTGCCCTGGGTCACCCTCGGCGTCTTCGAGAGCGCCAAGTACGCCCGGCTCACCCGCAGCTCCACCCTGGAGACCCTCGCCGAGGACCACATCCGCACCTTCCGCGCCTACGGGGTGGGGGAGCGCAGGATCGTCACCCGGCACGCGGTGCGCGGGGCCGTCGCCCCGGTGATCGCCCTCAGCGCCGTCGACTTCGGCACGATGATCGGCGGCGCGGTGCTCACCGAGTCCCTCTTCGGCATCCCCGGCCTCGGCAAGACCCTCATCGACGGGGTCCGGGTCGTGGACCTGCCCGTGGTCGTCGGCGTCGTCCTCGCCATCGGCACCGCCGTGGTACTCGCCGGCGCCGTCGCCGACCTCCTGTACGCCCTCGCCGACCGAAGGGTGACCCTGACATGACCGACCACCTGGTGGACGTCACCGACCTGACCGTCGGCTTCCCCGTCGGGGCGAGCGGCTCGTACGTACGGGCCGTCGACGGGGTCTCCTTCACCCTGGAGCCCGGACGGGCCCTCGGCATCGTCGGCGAGTCCGGCAGCGGCAAGTCCACGGTGGCCGCCGCCCTCCTCGGCCTCCACCGCGGCACGGGCGCCCGACTGACCGGCACCGTCCGGGTCGGCGGCACCGACGTCGCCACCGCCACCCCGGCCGAACTGCGCGCCCTGCGGGGCGGCACCGCCGCCATGGTCTTCCAGGACCCGCTGAGCTCCCTCGACCCCTACCACGCCATCGGCGACCAGATCGCCGAGGTCCACCGCGTCCACACCCCCGCCACCCGCCGGGCCGCGCGCGCCCGCGCCGTCGAGGTCCTCGACCGGGTCGGCATCCCCGACGCCGCCCGCCGCTCCCGGGCCCGCCCGCACGAGTTCAGCGGCGGCATGCGCCAGCGCGCCCTCATCGCGATGGCCCTGGCCTGCGAACCCCGCCTCCTCATAGCCGACGAACCGACCACCGCCCTCGACGTCACCGTCCAGGCCCAGATCCTCGACCTCCTCCACGGCCTCCGCGAGGAACGCGGCCTCGCCCTGCTCCTCGTCACGCACGACGTGGGCGTGGCGGCGGAGACCGTGGACGACCTGCTGGTCATGCGGGAGGGACGGGTGGTGGAACGGGGGCCGGCGGGGGAGGTCCTGACCGCTCCCCGGGCCCCGTACACCCGGACCCTGCTGGCGGCGGTACCGCGCCTGGACGCGTCCTCAGCCCCGGGGAACGGAGGAAGGGCGGGTAGGGGACCGGCCCCGCAGGGCGGCGCCCCCACCACCCCCGCCGTCGAAGCCGAAGGCCTCCGCAAGGAGTTCGGCCGCGGCAGGCGCAAGGTCACGGCCGTGGACGACGTGTCCCTCACCCTGCACCCGGGAGAAACCCTCGGCATCGTCGGCGAGAGCGGCAGCGGCAAGAGCACCCTCGGCCGCATGCTCGTCGGCCTCCTGCCCCCCACCGCCGGGGAACTCCGCCACTCCGGAACCGCCACCACCGGCATCGCCCCCCGCGCCCAGATGGTCTTCCAGGACCCCGTCTCCTCCCTCAACCCCCGCCGCAGCATCGGCGAGTCCATCGCAGACCCGCTGCGCGCGGCCGGGGAGCGCGACGGGTCCGCCGTCCGGGCCCGCGTCGAGGAGCTCCTCACCCGGGTCGGCCTGGAGCCCGGCCACTACGACCGCTACCCGCACGAGTTCAGCGGCGGCCAGCGCCAGCGCGTCGGCATCGCCCGCGCCCTGGCCCCCCGGCCCCGGCTGATCGTCTGCGACGAACCCGTCTCCGCCCTGGACGTCACCACCCAGGCCCAGGTCACCGCCCTGCTGGCGGAGATCCAGCGGGAACTGGGCATCGCCCTGGTCTTCATCGCCCACGACCTGGCGGTGGTCCGGCAGGTGAGCGACCGGGTCGCCGTCATGCGCGCGGGCCGGATCGTGGAGGAGGGGCCGGTGGACGAGGTGTACGGACGGCCCGCGCACCCGTACACCCGGCAGCTCCTGGGCGCCGTGCCCGTCCTGGATCCGCGGCTCGCCGCCCGACGCCGCTCGGCCCGCCAGGAGGCGTACGCGTAACGCCTTTCCTACCGCGCTCGAACGCGAACCGTACGGGAAAGTTACGAGTCTTCACCCCTTCCGGTGGCGGGGGGGGGGCCCCCCCCGCGGCCCCCCCCGGGGGGAGGCGGGGTTTATAACGCGCGGGGGCGCCCGCCCACCCGGCCCCCCCCGCGCCGGGGGACGCGGGG
>NZ_JBHVUQ010000191.1:0-13130 GCF_042884105.1 Streptomyces sp. NPDC058157 | reverse complement strand
ACCCCCCAGCCCACCACACAGATCTACTCCCTCAGAGTCCGATGCTGCGTCCCTAGAGCCGGTTCCTGGGCGGTGTCCCGGGCGGTGTCCCGGGCGGGCGCCTCAGGCGCCGCTCGCGCCGAGCATCTCCTCGCGCTCCACGATCTTCACGCGCTCGCGGCCCTGCGGCTCGCCCAGCGCCTTCTCTGCGGCGTCCAGCTTGTACCAGCCGTCCCAGGTCGTGTACCGGACCTGCCGCTCGGCGAGGAAGGCCTCGACCGCCTCGGGCTCGGGGGAGGCGGGGGTGAGGAGCCGGCCCTGGGCGTGGTCCTCGAGGAGGTTGGCCACGGTCTCGTTGGCGTCGCCCTTGGTGTGGCCGATCAGGCCGATGGGGCCGCGCCGGATCCAGCCGGTGACGTAGGTCGAGGCCATGTGCGCGCCGGCCTCGATGACGCGACCGCCCTCGTCCGGGACGGTGCCCGACTCGACGTCCCAGGGGAGCTTGGGCAGTTCGTCGGAGAGGTAGCCGACGGCCCGGTAGACGGACTGGACGTCCCAGGTGGTGAACGCGCCGGTGCCCTTGACGTTGCCCGTGCCGTCGAGTTCGGTGCGCTCGGTGCGCAGGCCGACGACCTTGCCGTCCTCGCCGAGGATCTCGGCCGGGGACTCGAAGAAGTGCAGGAACAGCTTGTGCGGGCGGTCGCCGGTGTCGCGGATCGCCCAGTTCTCCAGGGTCTTGGCGACCATGTCCGCCTGCTTGTTGGAGCGGCGGGTGGTGATCGAGCCCTCGTCGTAGTCGATGTCCTCGGGGTTGACGATGACCTCGATGTTGGGCGAGTGGTCGAGCTCGCGCAGCTCCATCGGGCTGAACTTCGCCTGCGCGGGACCGCGGCGGCCGAAGACGTGGACCTCGAGCGCCTTGTTGGCCTTGAGGCCGTCGTGGACGTTCGGGGGGATCTCGGTGGGCAGCAGCTCGTCGGCGGTCTTGGCGAGGATGCGGGCCACGTCGAGGGCCACGTTGCCGACGCCGAGGACGGCGACCTTCTCGGCCTCCAGCGGCCAGGTGCGCGGCACGTCCGGGTGGCCGTCGTACCAGGAGACGAAGTCGGCGGCGCCGTAGGAGCCGTCGAGCTCGATGCCGGGTATGGAGAGGGCGCGGTCTGCGGTGGCGCCGGTGGAGAAGACCACGGCGTCGTAGAAGGAGCGCAGCTCGTCGAGGGAGATGTCGCCGGGGTAGTCGACGTTGCCGAAGAGGCGGACCTGCGGCTTGTCGAGGACCTGGTGCAGGGCGGTGATGATGCCCTTGATGCGGGGGTGGTCGGGGGCGACCCCGTAGCGGATCAGGCCGAAGGGGGCGGGCATGCGCTCGAAGACGTCGATGGACACACCGGGGTCGGCGGCCGCCTCGGACTTCAGCAGCGCGTCGGCCGCGTAGATACCGGCGGGGCCGGCGCCGACGATTGCTACCCGCAGAGGGCGAGGCATGGTGGGTTCCCTTCGACCGACAATCTGACTGATCAAGGAAACCCTAAACTAAGGCCACCCTAACCCCGTACCCGCCTCCCGTTTATGCCCCCATAAGCCGCCCTTATGGGGTGCCAAAGCCCGGCTTCTGCCCGACCGTACCCGGCTCAGCCCGCGTATTCGGTCAGGTCGATGCTGTGCAGGGTGACCGGGGCTCCGGTGGCGGGGTCGGCGGCCTCGCCGTCCTGGGCCATGCCGAGCTTGCGGATCACGTTGGCGGACTCCTCGTTGCCGACCCGGTTGACGGCGACGACCCGGTCCAGGCCCCGGTCCTGGAGGGCGAACTCCAGGGTGGCCTGGGCCGCTTCGGAGGCGTAGCCCTGGCCCCAGAAGGGGCGGCCGAGGCGCCAGACGACCTGTACCTGGTGCCGGGTCTCGGGCAGGTCGTCGGCGGCGGACAGGCCGACGGCGCCGATCAGCTCGCCGGAGGCCAGCAGCTCGACGGCGAAGACGCCGAAGCCCTCGTCGTCCCACTCCTCCTCCCAGAGCTCGATGGCCTCGGCGGTCCCGTCCAGGTCGAGGGCGGAGCCGTCGCCGATCCAGCGCATCACGTCGGGGTCCGAGGTGATCTCCGACAGGGGAACGAGGTCGTCGTCGGTCCAGCGGCGGAGGAGGAGGCGGGGGGTGCGGATCTCGGTCATGCCCCACATCCTGCCGAACCCGGCCCGACCAGGGGTAATCGGGGCCCGGGCGGCCGGCGCGGGGCGGCTCAGCCGACGGTGATCTGGTCCAGCTTCGCGCGCAGGTAGGCGTGCGAGTCGACCGGCTCGTGCGCCACCCGGCCCAGCGGGGCGGGCAGGGACTCCACGCGGGTGTGGGCGTCGCACTCGTAGAAGTAGACCAGTGAGACCAGCTCCTCCGCCGGGGCGTGCGCGGGCGGCGGCAGGACCCGGTGGCGGCCGGCCCGCCACCGGTCGCCGGTCCAGCGGGCCAGCAGGTCGCCGATGTTGACGGTGAGCGCCGCAGGGTCGTACGGGGCGTCCTGCCAGCCGTCGGCGTCGGTGTGGATCTGGAGCCCGCCCGCGCCCGCCTCGCGGTCCAGGACGGTGACCGTGCCGAAGTCCGTGTGCGGCCCGATGCGGAACTGTCCCGGCAGGGGCTCGCCGACGGTCTCGGCGCCGGGGTACCAGTTGAGGTTGAACCCCCAGGTGGGGTGGCCGGTGTGGCGGGTGAAGTGGTCCTCGGGCAGGGCCAGGACGGCCGCGAGCAGCCCCAGCAGCTCGTCGGAGAGGGACCGCATCGCCCCCAGGTACGCGGTCACGGGCTCCCGCAGGCCCGGTACCTCGGCGGGCCAGGTGTTCGGCCGGAACCATTCGGCGTCCACCGAGGACACCCCGGTGGGCTCGTCGGCGGCGAAGGACCAGGACTCCTTGAGGTCGGGGGGCGAGGCCGTCCCCTCGGCGTAGCTGTTGGCCTCGGCGCCGGGGCCGAGCCAGCCGCGTCCGCCGACGCTGACCGCGTACGGCTGCTTCGCCTCGGGCGGCAGCCGGAAGAAGGACCGCGCGGCCGCCCGGATCCGGGCGGGCAGGGCGGGGTCCACCCCGTGCCCGGTGACCAGCAGGAACCCGGCCGCCTGGAGCGCCTCGTCCACCCGGGCGGCGATCCGGGCGCGTGCGGCGGGGCCGCCGGAGCGCCACGGGCCGAGATCGATGACGGGGACCTGGGAGCTCGCCATGGAGGCCTGCCTTCCGCGGGGGACGTGAGGAACAGTAGGGGTTCAGGGGCGTTCGAGGCCGCTGCACGGCGGCGAGTAGTCCAGATAGGGCATGTACGAGGCCCACTGCGCGCGCGTGATCCGCGGGCCGGTGTGCGCGCAGGCCCCGGCCAGGGCGCGGTCGAGGTCGGTCGCGGCCAGCCGGAGGGTGCTGTCGTAGCCGCCCGAGGCCAGGACGGTCCCGTCGGGGCTGAAGGCGACGGAGCCGACGGCGGTGACGTGTCCGGTCAGGGCGGCGAGCGCGGCGGGCCGGGCGCCGCGGGCCACGCTCCACAGCCGGACGGTCCGGTCGTCGCTCGCGCTGGCCAGGGTGCGGCCGTCCGGGCCGAAGGCCACCGCGCCGACGACGTCGGTGTGCCCGGTCAGGGTGGCGAGCGCGGCGGGGCGGCGCGGCTCGGCCAGGTCCCACAGCCGGACCGGGGTGCGGCCGCCGGAGGCGGTGGCGAGGGTGCGGCCGTCGGGGGCGAAGGCCACGGAGAACACGGCGGTGTCGTGGCCGCCGACGACGGCCAGCGGCTCGGGCCGGGTGCGGTCGCCGACGTCGGTCAGCCGGACGGTGGTGTCCTCGCCGCCGGTGGCGAGGGTGCGCCCGTCGGGGCTGAAGGCCACCGCGCGGACGGTGTCCCGGTGCCCGGGGACGGTCGCGGTCTCGGCGGGGCCGGCGGGGTCGGTGACGTCCCACAGGCGGACGGCGCCGCCCGCTCCGGCGGTGGCCAGGGTGCGGCCGTCGGGGCTGAAGGCGAGGGCGCGCACGTCGGCCTCCCGTGCGGGGAGCCCGGCGGCGACGGCGGGGTGGGCGGGGTCGGCGACGTCCCAGAGCCGGACGGCGCCGTCGGCCGCGGCGGTGGCCAGGGTGTGCCCGTCCGGGCGGTAGGCGAGGGCGCGCAGCGGGGCGCCCTCGCCGCCGAGGGTGGCCACGGGGTCGGGCCGGCCGCTGCCCCGGGTCCGCCACAGCCGGGCGGTGCGGTCCCCGCTCGCGGTGGCGAGCTGGCGGCCGTCCGGGCGGTAGGCGAGGGCGACGACCTCCTTGCCGTGCGCGGGCAGCGAGGTCATCAGCGCGGACAGCAGGCCGTCGCGGGTGCGGGCCGTCGGCGAGAGCCGGTAGGCGGTCAGGCCCAGCTGGACCGCGAGGCCCGGTTCGGCGGCGGCCACGCCGGCGGAGGTCTCGGCGAGGTTCTGGGCGACCGCGTCGTTGCGCTGGCGGGTGACCTCGTCCTCGGCCCGGACTGCGCTGCCGGTGGCGACGGCGGACACCACGACGAGGCCGGCGAGCGCCCCGACCAGCAGCCGCAGCCGGCGGGTGCGGCGGCGGGCCGAGTCCCCGGCGGCGGCCTCGGCGGCGGCGCCCGCGGCCAGGAACTCCGCTTCGGCGGCGGTCAGGACGGGGCCCCCGGCGGCGGTGAGTTCGCGGGCCAGGGCGAGCGGGGCGCCGCGGAGCAGGGCTCCTGGGTCACGGCCCACGGCCTCCCAGGCCCGGGCGGCGTCGGCGAGCTGGCGGTGGCGGCGCAGCCCCTCGCGGTCGTCGGTGAGCCAGCCGCGCAGCCGGGGCCAGGCCCGGATGAGGGCCTCGTGGGTGAGCTCCACGGCGCCGTCGCCGAGGGTGAGCAGGCGCAGGGCGGCCGCCCGGGCGAGGACGGTGCGGGTGTCGGCGTCCTCGCCCAGTTCCGCCCGGTCGACGGGCCGTTTGGTGTCCTCGGTGCCCTCGCCGAGGGCGATGAGGTGGACGAAGACCCGCCGGGCCAGCCGCTGCTGGGGGGCGGAGAGGGAGTCGTACAGGGCCTCGGCGGACTGGGCGAGGGCCCCCTCGAAGCCGCCGGCGGCGTGGAACCCGTCCAGGGTGAGGGCCGCGCCCCGGCGTCGGCGCCAGGTCTCCAGCAGGGAGTGCGAGAGCAGCGGCAGGACGCCGACCTGGCCGTGCGCGTGGGCGACGAGGGTGGCCTGGAGGCCGCCCTCGACGGTGAGTCCGGCCCGGCGGGCGGGTTCCACGACGGCCCGGCGCAGTTCGGCGGCGCTCATCGGGCCGACGACGACCTGGGCCTCGCGGAGCACGTCGACGAGTTCGGGGTGGCGGGTGCAGTGGGCGTAGAAGTCGGCGCGCACGCCGAGGACCACCCGGTGGCCGGAGCCGGGGCGCCGGGCGGCCGCGACGAGTCCGGTGACGAACCGGGAGCGCTCGTCGGGGTCGGCGCAGACGGTGAACACCTCCTCGAACTGGTCGACGATCAGCACCCGTTCGGCCGCACCGGGGGCGGCGGCGCGGTCCGCGCCGGATTCGGGGCGGTCGTCGTCGAGGGCCCGGCGGGCGCGGTCGAGGGGGTGCGGGCCGGGGGTGAGGACGGTGACGGCGCGGGCCGGGGTGTCGGCGTGCAGCCGGGGCAGCAGGCCCGCGTGCAGGAGGGAGGACTTGCCGGCCCCGGAGGCGCCGACGAGGGCGACCACCCGGTGCCGGGTCAGGGCGGCGAAGAGGTCCTCCACGAGGCGTTCGCGGCCGAAGAAGAGGCCCGCGTCCTCGGTCCGGAAGGGCGCGAGGCCGACGTACGGGAGCCCCGGCCCGTCCGCCGCCGCCGCCGCGGCGCCGGCGGGCCCCGGCCCGCAGCCGTCCGCCGCGAGTTCCACGGCCGCCGCGCGCCAGCGGCGTTCCCACGCGTCCGCGTCCCCGCCGCAGGCGCGGACGTAGGCGAGGGTCACGTCCAGGCTGGGCAGCCGGCGCCCGGCGGCGGCGCCGGACAGGGTGGCCACGGAGTAGTGGGCGCGCCCGGCCATGTCGCGGTACGGGGGCGAGCCGGCCTCGTGGCGCAGCCGGCGCAGGTCGGTGGCGAACTCCAGCAGCGGCCCGTCCTCCCCTTCCAGCGGACGTTCCTTGCGTGCCATGCGCCGCCCCTTCCCCCGGGACCGTTTTGGACCTGCCGGGGTGGATTGTTCAGCAATTGTTTGTTCAGTTCCAGGGCGCCGACGGCGAACAACGGAGGGCGGCTACACCTGTGTCGGACGGCGGGCCGCGCAGGGCGGCTCCCGGACCTCGGAGGGGGTCGCGACGGATGAGGCGAGGACGAACGGCCCCGGTGGCGCTGGCCCTGACGGCCGCGCTGGCCCTGGCCCTGGCCGGCTGCGCGGACGGAGGGGGCCCGGAGCGGGGCCGGGACCGCGCGGCGGAGCGGGCCTCCGCGGCGGAGCCGACCGCGGACCAGTCCCGCGTCCTGGCCCGGGCCGAGCAGATCCTGATCAGCCGCTGCATGTCCGCGCGGGGGTTCACGTACGCCGTCACCGCACCCGTCCGGGAGGAAGGGGCCGCGCGCTCCTTCCCGTACGGGGTGGACGACGTGGACTGGGCCCGCGCCCACGGATACGGCGGGCGGGCGGAACGCGCCGCGGCCGTGGCCCGGGCGGCCGACCCCAACCAGCTGTACTTCCACCGGCTCCCGGCCCGCGAGCGCGCGGCCGCCCGGACCGCGCTGATGGGCGCCTCCCCCACGGGCCTGTCGGCCACCGCGCCCACCGGGATGACCCTCACGGCCAGCGCCGACGGGTGCATCGCCCGGGCGCAGCGGACCCTCTACGGGGACCTGCCCGCCTGGTTCCGCGTCAAGGTCGTCACGATGAACCTGCGGCCCGCCCAGGAGGAGCGGGTGCGCCGCGACGCCCGGTACGCGCAGGCGGTCGGCCGGTGGGCGGCCTGCATGGCGGAGGCGGGGCGCCCCTACGCCTCCCCGGCCGATTCCCGGCAGGCGGCGGCCGCCCTCGCCGAGGGGCTCCCGCCGGACCGGGCCGACGCCGCCGAGACCGCGCTGGCGGTCACCGAAGCGACCTGTGCGACCAGCAGCGGGCTGGGCCGGGTCTCCCGAGCTCTGGACCGTGCCTACGGGGAGGAAGTCCGAACGCGTCACCAGGACGACGTCACCCTCGGCCACCGGCTCCAGAACGCCGCGCTCCCGACCGCGGAGCGCGTCGTGTCCCAGTACGACCGACCGACATCATCCGGAGGTTCCCGTGAATAAGTTCCGTACGACGATGCTGGCCTGCGCCCTCGCCCTGCCCCTGCTGGTCTTCCCCGGCACCCTGGGCACCGCCACCGCCGCCCCGGCCGACGCCTCCGGCGTGGCGGCCGACGGCAACTACTGGGTGTGGGCGGACACCAACCGGGGCGGTCCGGCCTGCGGCTGGAGCGGCAACGACTCCGACTGGCGCACCTGTGGCGCCGGGAACAACTACAACATGAACGACCGGGCCTCGTCCTGGTGGAACAACGGCTACTCGGGCGCGCTGGGCGACGTCCGGGTCTACGAGGACATCAACTACGGCGGGGCCTCCACCTGCGCCCCCAACGGCTCGGCGGGCAACATCCCGTGGGAGTGGAACGACCGGATCTCCTCCCACAAGTGGGTGACCAACTGCGGCTTCTGACCCGCCGCACCCGGCACCCCGCCGAAACGGCCCGCCGCCCCCTCCGGGCGGCGGGCCCCGTCAGCCGCTCCGGTCCGCCCCGGGTGCGCAGGCCGCCCGGGCCAGGGCGACCGCGCCGGCCACGCCGTCCCCGACCGGGTGCGGCACCAGGCCCCAGCCGGCCACCCGCTCCGTGAACCGCTCCAGCAGGGGCCCCCGCGGGCCGAGCAGGCCGCCCACCGTCACCAGGGGTTCGCCGGGCCGGGGCCGCAGCGCCGCCGTGCTCGCGGCCAGCAGGTCCGCGGCCTCGTCGAGGATCCCCGCGGCCACCGCGTCCCCGTCGTCCGCCGCCCGGACCACCACCGGGCAGTGGCGGGCCAGCCGGACGGGCGCGGCCGCGTCGAGCGCCCCGTCGACGAGGGCGTAGCGCAGCGACGGCGGGTCGGGGACGGGCGTCCCGAACGCCTCGGCCAGCCGGGCCGCCAGCACGGTCCCGGGGCCGCGTCCGTCCAGCGCGCGCAGGGCCCGGCGCACGCCTTCGCGGGCGATCCAGAAGCCGCTCCCGTCGTCCCCGGTGAGCCAGCCGCAGCCGTCCGCGGTCGCTGCGAGGCGGTGGCCGCGCATCCGGGTGGCGGCCGCGCCCGTGCCGGCGATCACCGCCAGGCCGTCCGGCGGGCAGCCCGGCGCCGCGGCGAAGGCGACCTCGGAGTCGGCGGCGACCCGGACGTGCGCGGGTGCGCAGCCGTGGCGGGCCAGGGCCGTGCGCAGCGCCCGGACGGCGACCAGCTGCCCGGCGTCGCCCGCCCGGCCCGGGGTCCCGGCCCCGGCGAACCCGGCGACGACGGAGAGCAGGTCCGCCGGCCGGCCCGGGGGCAGCACCCGCCCCACGACCCGGGCCAGGCGCTCGGTCAGCACCGGCTCCGGCACCGACCGCACGTTGGCCGCCCCGTCCGACGCCGTGGCCCGTACGGGCCCCCCGGCCGCGTGCGCGACCGCCGCCCGCACGCCGGACCCCCCGCCGTCGATGCCCAGCACCAGCCCGCCGCCGCCCGTCACCCGTCCGCCCTCCGTTCTAGTCGGGGAGTCGCGTCCCGCAGCGGCAGCAGTAGGCGGCCGCCGCTTCGGTGGCGAGGCGGCCGCAGGCGGGGCAGACCCGGCTCAGGAGGCAGGCCGGTTCGCCGCCCTCGTCGGGGGCGGCGGGGGCGATGCCGAGGCCCGGGCGGCGGGTGTGCACCGTCAGGTACGCCAGGCCCTCGGGCCCCGCCGCCAGGGAGCGCCGGGTGCCGCGCGGGAGCCAGCACGCCGCGTGGGGCCGCAGCGCGTGCGGGCCGTCCGGGGTCTCGAGCCGGCCGCCGCCGGCCACGACGACGAGCAGCACGTCGAGGAGGGGCTCGGTGTGTTCCGCGATGGCCGCGCCGGGCCGCAGCCGGACCAGGTTGGAGTCGAGTGCGCGCCCGGCCCCGGTCAGCCGCCACAGGGCTCCGGTCGAGTCCTCGCGGGCTTCGGCGATCACCGCGTCGAGGTCCGTCAGGACCCGGGCGGGAGGGGGTTGGGTCATCATGCGGGCCGGTCCTTCCCTGCTTTCGGCGTGCCTTCGCAGTCATACACGATCACGTGGCCCGCCCCGCCTCGGTTCGCCGCCGACCCCCCTCCCGGGGGACCGGCGTCCGCCCCGCCGCCGGGCCGTGCACACGTGGCCGATACAGTCATGTCCGGATCGTGCCGGCCGCACACGCACCGGCCGCGCGGCCCCGCCCGCCGGTCGAACACCGTGACGGGTGGGCCGCCCGATCTCCCTGCCCCGGCCCCGCACCGAAATCCTGCTTCCGCATGCCTACCGCGACCACCGCCCCACCCGCCCCTCCCGTCGCGCCCGCCCCGGCGCCGGGCGCCCCGCCCCGGCCCAGTGCCCTCGCGGCCTTCCACAGCGTCAGCGCCGCCACGACGGTCCTGCTGGCCCTCGTCGCCATCGGCGCGGCGATACACGAGCCGGTGCTCATACCCCCGCTCGCCGCCAGCGCCGCGCTCGTACACAGCGCGCCCACCCTGCCCCTGGCCCAGCCGCGCGGGGTGGTCGTCGGCCACCTGATCGGCGCGGCCTGCGGCTACGCGGTGCTCGCCGCGGCCGGGAGCTCCGCCTGGGCGGCGGCCCTCGCCGCCGGGCTCACCCTGGCCCTGCTGACCCTGGCCCGCACCCCGCACTCCCCCGCCGTGGCCACGGCGGTGGTGACCGTGCTCCAGTCCCCGGCGCCCGCCCGGTTCGTCCCGCTGCTGTTCGGCTCGACGGTCCTGCTGGTCCTCACCGGCTACGCCGGCTCCCGCATCCGCCGCACCGCCCCGAGGTACCCCGCCTACTGGTGGTGATGACCTGCGGGCGCGCCTGCGCCGCGCGGAGGGGGCCCGGGCGCTACTCCTTGTCCGTGGAGATTTCTACGAGGGACGTGTTCGGGGCCCCCTGCTGGGTGAGCCTGATGGCCCGCGACCTGGAGGCCTCCCAGCGCTTCTACGGTGCGGTCGTGGGGTGGACCTTCCGTCCGGCCCGGTTCGGTTCGGCCTTCTCGATGGCCGTGCAGGACGGCGTGCCGGTCGCGGGGATCGGGGCGCTGGCGGGCGATCTGGCCGTGGCGGTGGCCTGGACGCCGTACTTCGCCGTCGACGACGTCGACGTGGCGGCCGCCCGGATCCGTGAGCGCGTGGGCACGGTCGCGGTGGGCCCGGTCTCCTTCCCCGGCGGCGGCCGGGCGGCGCTGGTCGCCGACCCCGACGGGGCCGTGTTCGGGATCTGGCAGGGTCCGGTCACCGCGGGCTGGCGGGTGGGCCTGGGCCCGGCACCCGCCTGGCTGGAGCTGCGCACCCGCAACGCCTTCGACGCGGCCCTCTTCTACGGGGAGGTGCTGGAGTGGGCCACGGGCCGCGGCGGCTGCTGCGAGGTCTCCTACGAGGAGGAGCAGGTCGTCCTCCGCCAGGGCGGCGAGCCGGTGGCCCGGCTGGACAGCGGCCCGGTGGAGGTGGGCGCGTACACCCCCCACACCCGTCCCCGCTGGCACGTCCACTTCCGCGTCCCGGAGCTGGAACCGGCGGTGGAGGCGGCCCTCGAACTCGGCGGCCGGACCGTCTCGGTGGTCACCGCGGACGGCCGGGAACGCTCGATCATGCTGCGCGACCCGGACGGCGCCCTGTTCACCCTCACCGAACGGATCACGGATCCGGAAAACCCGGGACCGGCCTGATCCCCACCCCGCACCGACGCCCCGACACGGGGGCGGGGGCCGGGTCAGCCCAGGAAGCTCAGGCGGACCTGGCGGTCGGGGTTGTCCTTGTTCGTGTCGACCAGGCAGACGGACTGCCAGGTCCCGAGCCGGAGCCGGCCGCCGACGACCGGCAGGGTGGCGTGCGGGGGGACGAAGGCCGGCAGGACGTGGTCGCGGCCGTGGCCCGGGGAGCCGTGGCGGTGCCGCCAGCGGTCGTCGGCGGGGAGCAGGGCGCGGAGGGCTGCGAGCAGGTCGTCGTCGCTGCCGGCGCCCGTCTCGATGACCGCGATGCCGGCGGTGGCGTGCGGGACGAAGACGTTGAGCAGGCCGTCGCGGCCGGCCGCCTCCTCGGTGAGGAAGCGCTCGCAGGCGCGGGTCAGGTCGGTGACGGTCTCGGCGCGGCCGGTGGTCAGGTCGAGGACACGGGTGGCGAATCGGTCGGACATGCCGTCCATGATCGCGCACCCGGCCGCCGGTGCGCCGGTGCACCACCGCGCGCTCGCCGCGGCCCGGGGGCGTTGGGACACTGGCAGCATGAGGAGGTGCCCATGGACCCGGTGGCCGCGCTGGACCGGATCGCCTTCCTGCTGGAGCGTGCGCAGGCCCCCACGTACCGGGTCCGGGCCTTCCGGACGGCGGCGTCGGCACTGACCCGGATGGGCGAGGCGGAGACGGCCGGGCGGGCGGCCGCCGGGACGCTGGAGGCCGTCAAGGGCATCGGGCCCAAGACCGCCCAGGTGGTGCGCGAGGCGCTGCTCGGGGAGGTCCCGCAGTACCTGCGGGTGCTGGAGGACGAGGCCGCGGCGATGCCGGAGGGGCCGCCGCCCGACCCCGCCGCCGTGGCGCTGCGCGCGGCCCTGCGCGGGGACTGCCACCTGCACTCGGACTGGTCGGACGGCGGCAGCCCGGTCGAGGCGATGGGCCGGGCGGCGGCCGGGCTCGGGCACGAGTGGGCGGTGCTGACGGACCACTCGCCGAGCCTGACGGTCGCCCGGGGCCTGTCGCCGGAGCGGCTGCGCGAGCAGCTGGACGTGGTGGCGGAGCTGAACGGGCGGTGGGCGCCGTTCCGGCTGCTCACCGGGATCGAGTGCGACATCCTGCTCGACGGCTCGCTCGACCAGGAGCCGGAGCTGCTGGAGCGGCTCGACGTGGTGGTCGGGTCCGTCCATTCGAAGCTGCGGATGGAAGCGCCGGCGATGACCCGGCGGCTGCTGGCGGCGGTGCGCAATCCGCTGATGGACGTCCTCGGGCACTGCACGGGTCGGCTGGTGACCGGCCGGACCCGGCCGGAGTCCACGTTCGACGCCGCGGCCGTGTTCGCGGCCTGCGCGGAGTCGGGTACGGCCGTGGAGGTCAACAGCCGCCCCGAGCGTCTGGACCCGCCCCGGCGGCTGCTGCGGCTGGCGGTCGGCGCGGGCGCCCTGTTCGCGATCGACACCGACGCCCACGCCCCGGGCCAGCTGGACTGGCAGATCCTGGGCTGCGAACGGGCGGTGGAGTGCGGGGTCCCGCCGGAGCGGGTGGTCAACACCTGGCCGGCCGACGACCTGCTGGCCTGGACCCGTACCCGCCGGGCTCCCGGGTAGGCCGTCCCCTCCGGATCCCGCCCGACCCGCACCGTCCGGCGGGGCCGGGGGTGCGGCCCCGCCCGCGGCTCCCCCGTCACCGGCTCGCGCCGCACCCCCGGCCCCATGGGGCGGACGGGGGCGTGCGGACGGACCCGGGCGTCCCCCGGGCGGACCCGGCCTCAGCCCGCGCTGCGGGCCAGGAGCAGCAGGACGTCGCCGCCCGCGGCCGCCAGCACCCCGAGGAACGGGGCCCGGCCCGGCGCCCCGGCGGTCGCCAGGAGCAGGGCGCCGGTCAGGGCGAGGAGGGTCCAGCCGTACGCGGTGACGTGCCCCGGCGGGCCCAGGACCAGGAGGGCCGCCGCGGCGAGGACCAGGAGCGCGGCCAGCGCGGCCGAGGCGTGGGGGCCGAGCCGCTGGGGCAGGCCGCGTACGCCCGTGGCGAGGTCGTCGGCGATGTCGGGCAGGACGTTGGCGAAGTGGGCGCCCGCGCCGAGCAGCGCGGCGGCGCCGGTCAGCCACGGCGGCGGCCAGGGCGCGCCCGGCAGGCCGAGGGTGACGAAGGCGGGGAGCAGGCCGAAGGCGAGGGCGTACGGGAGCCAGGAGGCGGCCGTGCCCTTGAGCCGGAGGTTGTACGCCCAGGCGGCCGCGACCCCGGTGAGGTGCGCGGCCCCGGGCGCCGGGCCGGGGGCCCGGGACAGCGGCGGTCGCGTTAAA
>NZ_JBHVUQ010000190.1:0-13161 GCF_042884105.1 Streptomyces sp. NPDC058157 | reverse complement strand
CGCCTGGACGCCGCCCTGCCGGCCCCCGCCGCCTGAGGGCGCCGCCCGCGGCCCGCGGGGAAGGGCGGTTGCCCCGGCCCGGGGCGGGTAACCGCCTGCTGGGGGCCCGTCCGACCGTGGGAGGAGCCATGGCCCGTCGTGTGCGCGAGGTGATGACCAAG
Source organism: Streptomyces sp. NPDC058157 (assembly GCF_042884105.1). Classification (NCBI taxonomy): domain Bacteria; kingdom Bacillati; phylum Actinomycetota; class Actinomycetes; order Kitasatosporales; family Streptomycetaceae; genus Streptomyces; species Streptomyces sp. NPDC058157. The sequence goes on along the minus strand of NZ_JBHVUQ010000190.1, from coordinate 13,000 downwards.
AACCCCGTGACCGTCGAGAAGACGACCTCGCTCGCCGAGGCGGCGAGGGTGATGCGGGACGCCGACATCGGCGACGTCCTCGTCGTCGACGCGGGCAGGCTCCGCGGCATCCTGACCGACCGGGACCTCGTCGTCCGGGCCGTGGCCGGCAACCGGGACCCGTCCGACACCACGGTGCAGGACGTCTGCACCACCGACCCGGTCACGGTGGGCCCCGACGACGGGGTCGACGAGGCCATCGCCCTGATGCGGCGCAGGGCCCTGCGCCGCCTGCCGGTGGTCGCCGGCGACGGCGGTCTCGTCGGCGTGGTCACCCTGGGCGACCTGGTGGTCGAGCAGGACCCGGGCTCGGCCCTCGCCGCGATCGCGGCGGCCGGCCCCGACAGCTGAACGGCGCAAGCGGAGGAGGTGTCGCCATGAACGCGTACGTACCCCTGGTCTCGGTGGCGGACGGCGGACTGCTGATCCCAGCCGACGAGGTGACGGCCCTGCTGCGGCGCCTCGCGGGCGGCTGGCTGCACTCGGTGTACGACGAGGAGACCGAGCTCGACCCGGGCACGACCCTCGGCCTGGCCAACGTGCTGGTGGAACTGGCCGACCAGATCGATGTGGAATGCATCGGCTTCATGCCCCTCGCGGACGAGGCCTCCGAGGACCCCGAGGACGTTCAAGCCCCCGACCCGCCGGAGTGAGGCCCGCGCGGGCCGCCGCCCGCGCCCGTGAGCACGTGCGCCCCGGCGCGGAGGGCGCCGGGGCGCACGTGGGGGAGCTGCGGGCGGGGGCGGGATCAGACGATGCCCTCCGCGATGTCCGCCTGCTCGCGGGCGGTGCCGTAGGCGGCCGGGGTGCTGTACGAGCGGCGGGCCGCGTACCACCAGACGCTCGCGAGGACCAGGACGACCGCCAGCGCGATCACCGCGTAGTTCATCGAGTCGACCGTCACCGGGGACTTCTGCGGCAGGCAGAAGAGGACGGTGACCACGGCCACCCACACGACCGCGACCCAGCCGATCGGCCGGCTCCAGCGGCCCAGGCTCCAGGGGCCGGGCTCGAACCGGTCGCCGGCGCGCAGCCGCAGGTAGATCGGGATCGCGTAGGCCGGGGTGATGCCGATGACGTTGATGGCCGTCACCGCGCCGTACGCGGTCGCGGACCACAGCGAGGGCAGGGCGAGGACGCCGGCGACGGCGACGGAGAGCCAGACGGCCGGGACCGGGGTCTGGGTGCGGCCGCTGACCTTGCGCCACAGGGCCGAGCCGGGGAGCGCGTTGTCACGGCTGAAGGCGAAGACCATCCGGCTCGCCGCGGCGACCTCGGCGTTGCCGCAGAACAGCTGGGCCACGATGACGACGAGCAGCAGGGCCTTGGCGCCGCCGGCGCCCAGGGCGTCGAGGAAGATCTGGGCGGGCGGGACGCCGGTGGCGCTGCCCGCGACGGCCGCGTAGTCCTGGATGGCGAAGGTGAGCCCCGCCAGCAGCGCGAACCCGGCGAGCCAGGAGGCCCAGATGGCCCGGACGATGCCCTTGGCCGCGGAGACGGAGGCGTTGGAGGTCTCCTCCGAGAGGTGGGCGGAGGCGTCGTAGCCGGAGAAGGTGTACTGCGCGAGCAGGAGGCCGACGGCGGCCACGTACAACGGGCTGGTCCAGCCGGTGTCGTTGACGAACTTCGTGAAGACGAACGAGACCGACTGGTGGTGGTCGGGGACGAAGGCCAGCGCGCCGACGATCAGCGCGACGCCGCCCAGGTGCCACCAGACGCTGACGGAGTTGAGCACGCTCACCAGGCGGACGCCGAAGAGGTTGAGCACGGCGTGCAGCAGCAGGATCGCCAGGAAGATCAGGAAGGTGGAGCCGGCGGTGGGCTCGAACCCGAACTGGAGGTTCAGGAAGGCACCGGTGAACAGGGCGGCGCCGTAGTCGATGCCGGCGATGGCGCCGAGCAGCCCGAGCAGGTTCAGCCAGCCCGTGTACCAGCCCCAGCGCCGGCCGCCGAGCCGGTCGGCCATGTAGTAGAGCGCCCCGGACGTGGGGTAGGCGCTGGTCACCTCGGCCAGGGCGAGGCCCACGCACAGGACGAACAGGCCCACGCCGGCCCAGCCCCACAGCATCACGGCCGGGCCGCCGGTGCCCAGGCCGAAGCCGTACAGGGTCATGCAGCCGGACAGCACGGATATGACCGAGAAGCTGATGGCGAAGTTGCCGAAGCCGCCCATCCGGCGGGCCAGGACGGGCTGGTAGCCGAGCTCCCTGAGCCGCTCCTCCTCGTCCTTGACGGGTGGGGACTGGTGGTCCGGGCGGGCTGCCGGCGTGGTGCGCGACACGGGGGTACCTCCGAGGGGGTCAGGACACGGGGACGGGGGAGGGTGGAGCGGGGGTGTGCGGGGGGTGTTGCGTGAGGGGCTGCCGCGTGGGGGCGCGGCGGCGGGGGGTGTGACGACGGGGGGTGCCGCGGCCGGTCGGCCGCGGCGGGTCGGCTCTGGCCGGTCAGCTCTGGTCGGCCAGGCTCCGGGACCTGGCGCGCAGGAAGACCTCCTCGGCCAGGGCCTGGTCCGCGGGGTCGCGGGTGCGCTGGGCCCAGGGCGCGATGGACCAGTAGCCGCCCATCGCCTCGAAGACCCGGGCGGCGTCGCCGAACCGGTGGGCGCCCCACAGGGCGTGGGCGAGGTGGTTCAGGTCGAGCGGGGAGGCGTACGCCGGGTCGGCGTACGCGAACCAGGCGTCGAGGGCGTGCACCGCGTCGCGGATGGCGTCCTCCGCGACCCAGTGCAGGTCCAGCGCCCGCTCGTGGCCGCCCTCGCGGCGGTACCGGTCGACGTGGACGTAGAGCGGCAGGAGGTGGACGGCCGACCCGTGCGGGGCCGTACCGGCCGCCCAGCGGGCGAAGTTGACGGCTTCGGAGCGCGCGCCGGCCGTGCTCGTCTGCACGAACTGGAGCATCCGGTGGTAGGCCTCGCGGTTGTACGGGTCCCGTTCGTCGGCCTGCGCGAGGATCCCCCAGGGGCCCGGGGGCAGCATCGGGCCGGGCGGCGGCAGCCGGTGCTCCTCCATCTGCCGGTGCCCGTCGAGCAGGGCGAGGGCGAGCAGGCAGACCCACGGCACGGGGTCGGCCGGGCTGATCGCGGCGGTGTTCCGGCAGGCCTGCCAGGCCTCCTGCCACAGTTCGTGCGTCCGGGGATGGCCCGCGCGGTGGGCGCGGACGGCGCGCTCGACGGAGACCCGGGTGTGCATGACGGCCGCGGCGAGGCTGGTGGGCTGCTCGGCCCGCCAGGCCAGGACCACGTCGGAGCCGGCGGCGACCGCGGCGAGGACCTGGGTGCGCTGGGTCCACAGCCCCCAGCCTTCCGTGCGCTCCAGCAGCCGGGCCATCGACAGCCAGCGCCCGGTGCGCAGGTCCTGGACGGCGGCGCGCAGGTCGTCGTCGCGGCCGGCGGGATGGTAGACGGGCCGGAAATCGCTGCCGGCCATCACCTCGTCCCGGGCGCGGTACGGCCGGTCCGGGCGCGTCCCGTCGTCATCGTGGTCATGGGGGTCACGGGGGTCATGGGGGTCATCGGGGTCCTCGGATCGCATGGAGGTACGGGGATGCGTGAACCATGCGCGAACTGTTCGGCGTACCCCCGCCGTTGACCCGCGGACGGCGCCCTTACCGACCGTTGATCGGCGATCACTATAAGGCGAGTCCGGCCGTCCGCACCCGGAAACTTTTTCGAAGGTAAGTTTCAAGCCAAGAACGGGTCATGATGTGGCGTCAAACGTACCCCCGGCCCTCCCGGCGGATCTTGACGGGCGCCCGGCCGCTGGGGAAGGCTTCCGACCGACAATCCATTGACCTGCCGGAACGCGGACGGAGTCGTGATGACGGGCCCGGTGCTCGCAGTTGACCAAGGCACCTCGGGAACCAAGGCCCTCGTCCTGTGCCCCGACCGCGGGGTCATCGGCTCCGCCTCCGCCCCCGTACGCCCCCGCTACCTGCCGGACGGCCGGGTCGAGGTCGACCCGCGTGACCTGCTGCGATCGGTCGTCGACGCCGGACGGGCCGCCCTGGCGGCGGCCGGCGAACCGGTGGTGGCGGTGGGCCTGGCCAACCAGGGCGAGACCGTGCTCGCCTGGGACCCGGCCGACGGCGAGCCGCTGACCGACGCCATCGTCTGGCAGGACCGCCGCGCCGCCGGGCTCTGCACCGAACTGGCCCCGCACGCCGACCTGCTGAGGGAACGCACCGGCCTGCCGCTCGACCCCTACTTCGCCGCCCCCAAGATGGCCTGGATACGCCGCCACCAGACCCGGCGGGGGGTCGTCACCACCAGCGACGCCTGGCTGGTGCACCGCCTCACCGGCGCGTTCGTCACCGACGCCGCGACCGCCGGCCGGACGCAGCTGCTCGACCTCGACACCGTCGCCTGGTCGCGGCCCGCCCTCGAAACCTTCGGACTCGACGGCGAAGCGCTGCCGGCGATCGTCGACGCCGACACCCCCGTCGGCACGACCACCGCCTTCGGCCCCGAACTGCCGCTGACCGGACTGCTCGTCGACCAGCAGGCCGCCCTCCTCGCCCAGAGCGTCACCGTGCCCGGCGCCGCCAAGTGCACCTACGGCACGGGCGCGTTCCTGCTCGCCCAGACCGGCCCCGAACCCCGCCGCAGCTCCACCGGACTGGTCGGCTGCGTGGCCTGGCGGATCGCCGGACGCACCAGCTACTGCCTCGACGGCCAGGTGTACACGGCCGCCTCCGCCGTGCGCTGGCTCACCGACCTCGGCGTGATCTCCGGCGCCGAGGACATCGACACCGTGGGCGCGAGCGTCCCCGACGCCGGCGGCGTCACCTTCGTCCCGGCCCTCGCCGGGCTCGCCGCCCCCTGGTGGCGGGGCGACCTGCGCGGTTCCGTCACCGGCCTCGGCCTCGGCACCACCGCCGGCCACCTCGTGCACGCCCTGTGCGACGGCATCGCCGCCCAGGTCGCCGAACTCGCCGACGCCGCCGCGACGGACCTCGGCGCACCGCTCACCACCCTGCGCGTCGACGGCGGGCTGACCCGCTCCGCCCTGCTCATGCAGGCCCAGGCCGATCTGCTCGGGATCCCCGTCGAGGTGTCCGCGCTGCCGGACGCCACCGCCCTCGGGGTCGGCGCCGTCGCCCGGCTCGGCCTCGACCGCTCCCTCACCGTCCGCGACGCCGTACCCGACTGGAAGCCCTCCGCCGTCTACGAGCCCAGGGCCGGCGCGGACGAGGCCGCCGAGCGCCGCGCACGGTTCCGCACGGCGGTCGCGGCCCTGCTCGACGGCCCGGCGTGAGCGTCACCCGGCGGGGCCCCCTGCCCGGCGGGGAGTACGACGTCACGGTCGTCGGCGCCGGCGTGGTCGGCTCCGCCATCGCCCGCGCACTGGCCCGGCTCCCGCTGCGCACCGCCCTCGTCGAAGCCTCCGACGACGTCGGCGACGGCACCTCCAAGGCCAACACCGCCATCCTGCACACCGGTTTCGACGCGGTGCCCGGCTCCCTGGAGTCCCGGCTCGTGCGCGAGGGCAGCCGGCTGCTCGCCGCGTACGCCGCCGCGAGCGGCATCCCCGTCGAACCGCTCGGGGCCCTCATCGTGGCCTGGGACGCCGACCAGTTGGACGCCCTCCCCGGCCTCGCCGCCAAGGCGCGGCGCAACGGGTACCACGACACCCGCCTCCTCCCGGCCGAGGAGGTACGGGCCCGCGAACCACACCTCGGACCCGGGGTGCTGGGCGCCCTGGAGGTGCCCGGGGAGTCGGTCATCTGCCCCTGGACCACCACCCTCGCCTACGCGACCCAGGCGGTCCGCGCCGGCGTCGACCTGCACCTGAACTGCCGCGTCGAGTCCGTCACCCCGGGCCGTCCCCACGTCCTGCACACCGGGCGCGGGCCGCTGCGCACCCGCCACCTGGTCAACGCGGCCGGACTGCACGCGGACCGGATCGACCGGCTGCTGGGCCACGAGGACCTCACCGTGACCCCCCGGCGCGGCCAGCTGATCGTCTTCGACGAACTGGCACGGGACCTCGTACGCCACATCCTGCTGCCGGTGCCGACCGCGCTCGGCAAGGGGGTCCTGGTGACCCCGACCGTGCACGGCAAGGTGATGCTCGGGCCGACCGCCGAGGACCTGGACGACAAGACCGCCACCGGCTCGACCGCCGAGGGCATCGCCCTGCTCCGCGAGAAGGGCCGGCGGATCCTGCCCGCGCTCCTCGACGAGGAGGTCACCGCCGTCTACGCGGGCCTGCGGGCCGCCACCGGGTCCGAGGACTACGCCGTCCGCGCCCACCCCGACCAGCGCTACGTCACCGTCGGCGGCATCCGTTCGACCGGCCTGACCGCCTCGATGGCGATCGCGGAGCACGTGCTGGAACTCCTCGCCGAAGCCGGCCTGCCCGTCACCGGCGCCCGGGACCCGGAGCCGGTGCGGATGCCGAACCTCGGGGAGGCGTTCCCCCGCCCCTACCGCGACGCCGCGATGATCGCGGCGGACCCGGAGTACGGGCGGATCGTCTGCCACTGCGAACGCGTGACCCGCGGCGAGATCCGCGACGCCCTCGCCGGCACCATCCCGCCCGCCTCCGCCGACGCCCTGCGCCGCCGCACCCGGGCCCGGGCGGGCCGCTGCCAGGGCTTCCACTGCGGCGCGGCCGTCCGCGCCCTGCTCGACACCGAGGAGCCCGGCCGGTGACCCGCACGCACGGCCCGAACGACACGCCGGACCGGACCGACCGGGGCGACCGGACCGACCGCGCCCGCCGGCCCGCGCCCAAGGACGTGGACGTCCCGACGGCCCGCACGGCCCGCACGGCCCGGACCGACCGGACCGTCGACGTCCTCGTCGTCGGCGCGGGTCCCGCCGGGCTGGCCCTCGCCGCCCGCGCCGCCCGCGCCGGGGCCGGCCGGGTCGAGGTCCTGGAACGCGAGGACGAACCGGGCGGGGTCCCGCGCCACTGCCACCACGGCGGCTTCGGCAGCCCCCCGCTGCCCTGGCTCACCGGCCCGGCCTACGCACGGCGCTCGGTGGACGCGGCCCTGGCCGCCGGGGCCGCGCTCCGCACCGGCGTCACCGCCACCGGCTGGGCCGGAGCGCTGACCCTGGAGACCACGAGCCCGTCAGGCCTGGAACGGATCACCGCCCGGGCCGTCGTCCTCGCCACGGGCGCCCGCGAACGCCCCCGCAGCGCCCGCCTGATCCCGGGCACCCGCCCCGCGGGCGTCTTCACCACGGGCGAACTCCAACGCTCCCTCCACCCCTACGCCCGCCACCCCATCGGCCGCCGGGCCGTCCTGATCGGAGCCGAACCGGTGGCCCGCCACGCGGCCCGCACCCTCCGCCGCACCGGCACGGAGGTGGTGGCGATGCTCACCGAACACCCCCGCGCCACCGCCCTCCCCGGCATCCCCCTCCTCACCCGCACCACGGTGACGGAACTGCACGGCCGGGGCCGCCTCTCGGGCGTGGCCGTCCGCCACCAGGACGGCCGGTCGGGGCTCATCGCCTGCGACACGGTGGTCTTCACCGGCGACTGGATCCCCGAGCACGACCTGGCCCGCCGCGGCGGCGTCCCCCTGGCCCCCGGCACCCGAGGCCCCGCCGTGGACTCCGCCTTCCGCACCGCCACCCCCGGGGTCTTCGCCGTCGGCAACGCCCTCCACGGCATCGAGCCCGCAGCCACCGCCACCGCCGAGGGAACCGCCGCCGCAGCTCCCCTCCTGGCCCACCTCTCGGGCACCCCCTGGCCCACCCCCGGCCCACCCCTCCTGGTCCACCCCCCACTCGCCTGGACCACCCCGACCCACCTCACCCTCCCCGCCCGGGGCCCCCTCCTGCTCCGCACGGCGACCCCCCTGACGGCCCCGCAGCTGGAGATCCACCAGAACACCCGCCCCCTCTGGCACCACCGCCCCTGGACCCACCTCACCCCCACCCGCTCCCTCCACCTCCCGACGCACTGGACGACCCGCGTGGACCCGGAGGGCGGCCCGGTGATCCTGAGCGTCGAGGGCCGCGGCCGGGTCGCCCCGGCGCGTCAGCCCGGGCCGCCGCAGCCGGCGAAGCCGGGAGCCACCAGCCCGGACTCGTAGGCGAGCACCACCGCGTGGGTCCGGTTGTGCGCGCCGAGCTTGGTCAGCACGTTCCCGACGTGCGTCTTCACCGTCTCCAGGCTCACCGTGAGCGACTCCGCGATCCCCGGGTTGGACAGGCCGGTGGCCATCAGCCGCAGCACCTCTTCCTCACGCCCCGTCAGCGCCGCCTCGGGCAGCGCCTCGGCGGAACCCAGCGGGCGGGCGGTGACCATCCGGCGCAGCGCCGCCGGGAAGAGGATCGCCTCCCCGGCCGCCACCACCCGCACGGCCTCCGCGATCTCCCGGACCGGACGTCGCTTGAGCACGAACCCGCCGGCCCCCGCGCTGAGCGCGGCGGTGACGTGGTCGTCGTTCTCGAAGGTGGTGATCACCACGACCTTGGGCGGTTCGGCCGACTCGGCCAGCAGCTGCCGGGTCGCCTCGATCCCGTTGCGGCGCGGCATCCGCACGTCCATGAGCACCACGTCCGGCCGCAGCTGCCGCGCCTGTTCGACCGCCTCGACCCCGTCCGCGGCCTCGCCGACCACCGTGATCCCCGGCTGCGCCGAGAGCAACACGCGCAGACCGCTGCGCGTCACCTCGTCGTCGTCCGCGATCAGGAGGGTGACGGGGAGTGCTGCGGCACCGGCCACGGCGACCTCGCCCGCCCCGGAGCCGATCACGCCGCCACCCGTACCGGCAGCCGGACCGCCAGCCGCCAGTGCTGCGGGCCGTCCGGGCCGGCCTCGATCCGGCCGTGCAGCAGCCGCACGCGCTCGGCCAGCCCGGGCAGGCCGTGGCCGGAGGTGGGGAAGGCACCCGCGCCGGCGCCCTTGCCCGTGCTCGCCCCGGTCCGGTTGACCACACCGAGCTCCAGTCCGTCCGGCCCCGCCGCCACGCGGACCGTGATCGGACCGCCCGCGCCGTGCCGCAACGCGTTCGTCAGCCCCTCCTGCAGGATCCGGTACGCCGCCCGGGACAGCGTCCCCTGCACCTGCACCAGCTCGCCCGACAGCTCCGGTTCCACCACCGCCCCCGCGTGCCGCACCCGGTCCAGCAGCTCGGGCAGGTCGGCCAAGGTCCGGGTCGGCGCCGTCCCCGCCTTCTCCTCACGCAGGACGCCCAGCACGTAGTCCAGGTCCTCCAGCGCGGCCCGGGCCGATTCCTCGATGCTGCGCAGGGCGGCCCGCGCCGCCACCGGGTCGGCGGAGAACAGCTCGCCCGCCACCGCCGCCTGGATCGTGGCCGCGGTCAGGGTGTGCCCGATCGAGTCGTGCAACTCGTGGGCGAGCCTGTTCCGTTCGGCCAGCGCCCGCTCCCGCTCGGCGGCCAGCGCGAGCCGCTCGGCCGACGACGGCCCCAGCAGCCGCGGCGCCGACCACCGCAGGGTGTTCGTCACGGCCACGCACACCACCGCCGCCAGCAGCACGCAGCCGAGCGCGAGCGCACAGCTGGGCCAGCCGCCGTTCACCCGCACCTGCCCGCCGGGCAGATCGAGCCCGGCCCAGACGCCGGTCCACCCCCCGGGCAGGGCCAGGCCCGCGAACAGCAGGACGCCGCTGACCAGGCAGCCCGTCCAGCCCAGTGCCACGTGCAGCAGCAGCCAGACCGGCGTCCGCCAGCGATCGTCGCGGGGTGCGCCCGCGGGCCGGGGAGCCGCCGCGGGATCCGGCAATCCCACCCCCAGCAGGCGGCGGGCGGACACGATCAGCGCCCGGCGCGTGGTGCGGGCCAGTCCCACCGCGCCGACCAGCGCCGCCCAGATCAGGAGGACGAGAACGACGCGCGCTCCCCGGGGAGCGGGGTGCCACGCGAGCGCGGGCAGCAGGGCGAAGGGCAGCAGTGGAAGGCTCGCCAACGCGCCGCCATAGGCGAACAACATGCCCGAATACGTCGAACCGCGCAGCAGCGGCCGGATTCCCCTGATCACGATGTCCAGTATGACCGGTAGCTCACCGGCGGCCTCCCCCGATCGGGGGAGCCCCTCTTCCCCCCTTTCCGCGATGCGCACCCGGGCCGCCCGACGCCATGATCGAGTCCTCCACAGCCGATGAACAGGACCGCTCATGAACACCACGTCAACGCCGACCCGGGCCGCCGGAGCCGACCCGCATTCCCACGGTCCTCAGGGCCCCGCGCACGGCGCGGGCGCTCCGGCCGGCAGGAACGGTCCGGCCGTGGCCGCCATGGTGCTGGGCGTCGTCGGCTGGGTCACCTCGATCGTCTTCGTCGGTGGCCTGTTCGGCGTGGTCGGCCTGGGCCTGGGCGTCGCCGCCCTGCGAAAGGCCGGGCGGACCGGAGTCGGCCGGGGCATGGCGGTCACCGGCCTGGTGACGTCGTTCCTCGCGATCGTGGTGTCCGTCCTGGTCGCCGTCTTCATGACCTGGTACGCCAACCAGACGCAGCCGTGCTACGACCCCGGCAGCTTCCGGCAGTACCGGGAGTGCGTCCACCAGCAGCTCACCGGGCACTGACCGGCGGCCGGACGGCGCGGTACGCGGGCGGATCCGCCTCCTGCCGGGCCCGCCGGCCCCCCGCCCCGGCCCTGGCGGGCGGGGGTGGGGGGCCGGCGGGCGGCGTGGGGTCAGGGGGTGCGGAGGGCTACTGCGGCGTGGTGGCCCTGGGGGACCGAGACGTCGAGGAGGGACCAGCCGGGGACGGGGGCGGGGGTCGGGCCGGAGCCCACGTAGTCGGCGGCGGGGTCGGCGGAGAGGCCTACGCCCAGGCCCTTGAGGTAGGCCTCCTTGCGGGTCCAGACCCGGGTGAAGGCCAGGGAGCGGTCCGCGGCGGGCAGCAGGGCGAGTTCGGCGGCTTCCCGGGGGTGCAGGACCGAGGCGGTCTCCGCGATGGTGGCGGCCGGGACCAGTTCCTCCACGTCCACGCCGACCGGGGCGGTCGCGAAGGCCAGCAGGCTCAGGCCCGCCCCGTGGGAGAGGGAGAAGTGGAGGGTGCCGCCGGGCAGGACGGGCCGTCCGTGGGGTTCGTCGCAGTGGGCGCAGGGGGCGCGTTCCACGGTGACCTCGCGGGGGGACAGGCCGAGGTAGGCGCCGAGGAGGCGGCGCAGGGCCACGTGGGCGCAGACGTAGGAGTCGCGGTCGCGGTCGCGGACGAACTCGGCGGCCCGGGTGAGCTCCTGGGCGTCCAGGGTGGTGGCGGCCCGGCGGTGGGCGTGGTCGCGGTACTCGGTGGTCTCCACCAGCCACACCTCGGGTCCCGGGGCGGGGCGGGCGGTCACCGTGACGCCGCGGGACCCGCTCCCGGTGGTGCCTCCCCGGTCGCCGGGGCCCGGGTCGGGGCCGGGGTCGGTCAGCCGCCGGGGGACCAGCAGCCGGGGGACGGTCAGGACGGTCATCGGGGGTTCCCTTCAGACGGCGGCGGGCACGGACAGGTCGGCGGCGGCCGCGGCGGGCGCCGGTGCGGGCTCCTCGGTGCGGGCCGGGTGGCGCAGGGCGAGGACGGCGGCGACCGGGGAGACGAAGGCGATGGCCCCGCAGATCAGCCAGGTGGTCTGGACGCCGAGCCACAGGGAGAGGGAGCTGAACACGGCGATGGAGAGGGGGGCGGTGCCGATGCCGGCGAGGGACAGGGTGGACATCGCGGCGCCCATCCGCTCCTCGGGCGCGGACTGCTGGTAGAGGGTGACGATGGCGGGCCCGTTGAGGCCGGAGAGCAGGCCGACGGCGGCGGCGACGGCGGTCAGCGAGACCACGGACGGCATGAGGGCCATGACCAGGATGCCCGCGGCCAGTCCGGCGCCGGTGACGACGAGGCGGACGTACATGGGGATGCGGTGCGCGAGGGCGGCGCCGAGGGCGCTGGAGCCGAGGGCCCCGATGCTGAAGGCGGCGAGGACCACGCCGACCGCGCCGACGCCCCAGCCCCGTTCGGAGACCAGCAGGGGCAGGGCGACCTCGGCGGGCCAGGAGAAGGCGAGGTCCAGGCAGAGCGAGGCGACGAACATCCAGCACAGCCGGGGGTGGCGGGCGAGGAGCCGGAAGCCGTCACCGGAGCGCTTGACCAGGGAGACGCCGGGCTCCGGCTCGGGCCGGGTGAATCCGTGGGTGACGTGGAGGAGGCAGCCGAGCCAGACGGCGCCGGTGAGGGCCGCGACGGCCAGGGCCACCCACAGTTCGCCGACGGTGATCAGGAAGGCTCCGGCGGGCGCGCCGAGGATGGGGGCGACCCGCAGGACCATCGAGTAGAGGGAGTTGGCGCGGGCGAGCTGGTCCCCGCGGGCGAACATCGGCAGCAGGACGCCCGAGGCGGGTCCGGCCAGGCCCAGCAGCACCCCTTCGACGAGGGCGATCACCACCAGCGGCCACAGGGTGTGGGTGCCGGCGACGACGACTGCGCCGGCGGCGAGGACCGCCACGCGGGCACTGGTGGTGCGCAGCAGCACGAACCGGGGCCCGAGGGCGTCGGCGAAGGCGCCGCCGAAGATCAGCATCAGGGCCCGCGGGATGGTGGCGGCGAGCATGAGCAGGGTGACGGCGCGGGTGCCGCCGATCTGGACGGCGGTCCAGTTCATCGCGATGAGAAGGGCGAAGCTGCCGAGCTGGACGGCGGCCTGCCCGCTGACGAGGGAGGCGACGCGGCCCCAGGGGACCGGCGGCCGCTGCGGTGCGGCGGAGCCGGTGGCGGGCGATGCGGTGGCGGGCGTGTCGGTGGTGGTCATGGGTGGAGTACCCGTTCTCTGGGAGGAGCTGGAGGGAGGGCGGGGCGGGGCCGGTCAGGCGGCGAGGGCCCGGTGCACCGCCCGGCGGGCCGCGGCGGCGGCGTCGTGCGGGCGGGGCGCCGGTCCGTAGGCGCGGAGTTCCAGGTGTCCATGATCGTGGCGCTGGGCGCGCTGCACGCCGAGTTCGGGCTGCGCGAACTGGTCGTCTCCTCCTACCAGGCGGTGAGCGGAGCCGGACGGGACGGTGTGGACACG
>NZ_JBHVUQ010000189.1:0-13266 GCF_042884105.1 Streptomyces sp. NPDC058157 | reverse complement strand
GCGCGACGCGCAGCCCCGCCCGGGGCGCGGGCGCGGGCCCGGGCGCGGCCGCGGGCGCGGTCGGGGGGCCGCTCCGGCCCGCGACGCGTTCGGTCGGCGAGTACCCGCCCGGGGCGGGGGCGGCGGGCCGGTACGGGCCGGGGGCGCGGTCGAGGAGGGGGAGGCTGCCGGTGGTCACGTACGCCGAGAGCATGCGCTGGGCCTCCGCCACCCCCAGCCGGCGGTCGGGGTCGCGCTCCAGCAGGCCCCGGACCAGCGGGGCCAGCGGTCCGGCCTGGACGGGCGGGCGGATCTCGTCGTAGACGACGGCGTGCAGGACCCCGCCCAGCGAGTCGCGGTGGAAGGGGGACTCGCCGGTCAGCGCGGCGCACAGCAGGGCGCCCAGGGACCACAGGTCGGACGCGGGCCCGGCGGCGGCCCCCTGCATCCGTTCGGGAGAGGTGTACTCGGGCGAGCCGACGAACGCGCCGGTCTCGCTGATGGTGGTGGAACCGGCGAGGCGGGCGATCCCGAAGTCGGTGAGCACCACCCGTCCGGTTCCGGCCTCCATGAGGACGTTGGCGGGTTTGACGTCACGGTGGAGCACCCCGCGCTCGTGCGCCGCGCTCAGGGCGCCGAGCAGGGCCAGTCCGACGCGGGCGGTCTCGGCGGCGTCCAGGGGACCGTCGGCGGCGAGGCGGTCGGCCAGGGAGCCGCCCTCGACGAGTTCCATGACGATGTACGGCCGGCCGTCGTCCTCGACGACGTCGTGCACGACGACCACGTGCGGGTGTTTGATCTGCGCGACGGTACGTGCCTCGCGCAGGGCCCCCGTCGCCTCCTTCCCCTCGCCGACGTGGAGTTCCTTCACGGCGACCGCGCGTCCCAGGAGCTCGTCGGAGGCCTTCCAGACGGTGCCCATGCCGCCGCGGCCCAGCCTCTTCCCCAGGCGGTACCGCCCTGCGATCACGACGTCCTTGCGCGGTGCGTCCTGCGGCACGCTGTTCCCCCTCGACCCGGTCGGGCCCATGATGCCGCACCGGCGGATCCGGCCACCGGGCTCCGCTCCGGAACACGAAAAAGAACCCCACCGAAGTGGGGTTCTCTGTCTGTGTGTCCGAGGGGGGACTTGAACCCCCACGCCCGATAAAGGGCACTAGCACCTCAAGCTAGCGCGTCTGCCATTCCGCCACCCGGACCGGTGGCCGACCCCGGTTTCCCGCGGCGACATGGACAACAATAGCAGGGGATCGGCGGCCCTCCGACCAGATATCCGGCCCGGCCCGCGGCCCGCCACGCCGCGCTGACCTGCGGCCGGACGTTTCCCGCCGGACACCCCTAGGGGCAGCGGATGACCTGGCCGGCGTAGGAGAGGTTGCCGCCGAAGCCGAACAGGAGGACGGGGGCGCCACTGGGGATCTCGCGGCGCTCGACCAGCTTGGAGAGGGCCATCGGGATGCTGGCCGCCGAGGTGTTGCCGGAGTCGACGACGTCGCGGGCGACGACGGCGTTCACGGCGCCGATCTTGGCGGCGAGGGGCTCGATGATCCGCAGGTTGGCCTGGTGCAGGACGACCCCGGCGAGCTCCTCGGGGGTGATCCCGGCCTTCTCGCAGGTCTGGCGGGCCAGGGCGGGCAGCCGGCTGGTGGTCCAGCGGTAGACGGCCTGGCCCTCCTGCGCGAAGACCGGCGGGGTGCCCTCGATGCGCACCGCGTGGCCCATCTCCGGGACCGAGCCCCACAGCACCGGCCCGACGGCCGGTTCCTCGCAGCCCTCCACGACGGCGGCTCCGGCGCCGTCGCCGGTCAGCACGCAGGTGGTGCGGTCGGTCCAGTCGGTGATCCCGGCCATGGTGTCGGCGCCGATGACCAGGGCGCGGGTGGCCGAGCCGGCGCGGATCGCGTGGTCGGCGGTGGCCAGGGCGTGGGTGAAGCCGGAGCAGACGACGTTGAGGTCCATCACGGCGGGCGCGCTGGCCATGCCCAGCTTGGCGGCGACGCGGGCGGCCATGTTGGGGGAACGGTCGATGGCGGTGGAGGTGGCCACGAGGACGAGGTCGATGTCGTCGGGGATCAGGCCGGCGTTGGCGAGGGCCTTGGCGGCGGCCTGGTAGGCCAGCTCGTCGACCGGCTCGTCGGGGCCGGCGATGTGCCGGGTCCGGATGCCGACGCGGGAGAGGATCCACTCGTCGCTGGTCTCGACCATGTCCGCGAGGTCCTCGTTGGTGAGCACCTTCGCGGGCTGGTAGTGCCCGAGCGCCACCACGCGTGAACCGGTCATGGGCGGGATCCCCCTTTGTTACGGCAGACAGGATCATTCACCTTCTCCTGCTACCGGCGAGTACGTCTGCGTGCAACCCGACAGGATTGGGGCCTCGGAATTTGGAGAATTCCGAGCATCCCCCAGCCCGGAGACCGGGCCCGTCCGCGATCCGGGAGAATGTGCTCGTCAGGTGCACGCTCGGGTGTACGACACAGCACGGAACGGCGGGGTTGGTCGCGATGGGACGGGTCACCGAACGGCGCCGCGTCATACGGGTCCGGGGCGGGGCGGCCGGTGTCCGGCCGGACACCCTGGTCGCGGAGGAGCCGCTGGAGATCCGGCTGAACGGCAAGCCGCTGGCCATCACGATGCGCACCCCCGGCGACGACTTCGCGCTGGCGGCGGGCTTCCTGGCCAGCGAGGGCGTGATCGCGCGGGCGTCGGACGTCCAGGCCGTGACCTACTGCGAGGGGGCCACGGAGGACGGCTCGAACACCTACAACGTGGTCAACGTGCAGCTGGCGGCCGGGGTTCCGGTGCCGGACATCACGCTGGAGCGCAACGTCTACACCACCTCGTCGTGCGGTCTGTGCGGCAAGGCCAGCCTGGACGCCGTGCGCACGGCGACCCGTTTCCCGGGGCTCGCGGCGGATCCGGTCCGGGTCCGCGCGGAGCTGCTCGCGGAGCTGCCGGACCGGCTGCGCGCGGCGCAGAAGGTCTTCGACCGCACGGGCGGGCTGCACGCGGCCGGGCTGTTCTCGGCGGAGGGCGAGCTGCTCGACGTGCGGGAGGACGTGGGGCGGCACAACGCCGTGGACAAGATCGTCGGGCGGGCGCTGCAGGCCGGCCGGCTGCCGCTGGCCGGTGCGGTGCTGCTGGTGTCGGGCCGGGCCTCCTTCGAGCTGGCGCAGAAGGCGGTGATGGCCGGGATCCCGGTGCTGGCCGCGGTGTCGGCGCCGTCGTCGCTGGCGGTCGACCTGGCGGCGGACGCGGGGCTGACCCTGGTGGGCTTCCTGCGGGGGCCGGACATGAACATCTACGCGGGTGAGGAGCGGATCCTCCTGCCCGCCCCCGACGCCGGCTAGGCCGTCCCGCTACTTGCGGCGCCTGCCCCGGCGGGGTGCGGACTCGGCCGGTTTCGGTTCCGGGGGGTCGATGCGGTGCAGGTCGAGGGTGGCGGGGAGCGGGGTGGTGCCCGGGCCGCCGGACTCGGCCCAGGCGATGATCTCCTCCGTCGCGGTGTCGTCCAGGGCCCAGCCGAACCAGACGGCGCGGGCGCCCCGGCGGCGGGCCTCGGTGGTGGGCTGGACCACGATCACGTTGGCCCGCTCGCACGGTCCGAGGCAGTCGCTGGTCCGGACGGCCAGCCGGCCCCCGGAGGCGTCGGCGGCCTCGCGGAGCCGGGCGAGCTGGCCGGCGTGGTCGGTGCCGGGGTTCTTGCGGGGGTCCCCGCAGCAGCAACCCCGGCAGACCACGAGGGTGCAGGGGCGGGGGGGCGTGGGCGGCGAGCGGGCGTATCCAGGTCACCGCCGCACGTTACCGGCCCCGCGCGGCGGGGTGTTGGGGCCGGGGCGAGACCTCCGCCACAGGGGGGTCGGCGAGTTGGGTGCCGTCCGGCTCCCGCGGGTCGCCGGCGCGGCGGCGGGCGAGGGCGGCGCACACCATCAGCTGCATCTGGTGGAACAGCATCAGCGGCAGCACGGCCAGGGAGGCCTGCGCGCCGAACAGGACGCTGGCCATGGGGAGTCCGGCGGCCAGACTCTTCTTCGACCCGGCGAACTGGATGGCGATCCGGTCCGCGCGGCCGAAGCCGAGGCGGGCGGCCCCGTACCAGGTGACGAGGAGCATGACGGCGAGGAGCACGGCCTCGACGGCCATCAGCACGCCAAGGCGCGGGAGGCTGACCCGGTGCCAGACCCCGGCGGCCATGCCCGCGCTGAAGGCGGCGTAGACGACGAGGAGGATCGAGCCCCGGTCGACGTAGCCGAGGACCTGCTTGTGGCTGGTGAGGAAGCCGCCGACCCAGCGGCGCAGGCCCTGGCCGAGGAGGAAGGGGAGCAGCAGCTGGACGACGATCTTCAGGAGGGAGTCCAGGGAGAACCCGCCGGTGTCGCCGCCGAGCAGGGCGCCGGCGAGCAGGGGGGTCACGACGATGCCGGCGAGGCTGGAGAAGGAGCCGGCGCAGATCGCCGCGGGGACGTTGCCGCGGGCGATGGAGGTGAAGGCGATGGAGGACTGGATGGTCGAGGGGACCAGGCAGAGGAACAGCAGTCCGTTGTAGAGGGGCTGCGTCAGCAGGGTGGGGACCAGGAGCCGGGCCGCCAGGCCGAGGGCCGGGAAGACCAGGAAGGTGGAGGCCAGCACGGTGAGGTGGAGGCGCCAGTGGCGCAGTCCGTCGAGGGCCTCACGGGTGGAGAGCCGGGCTCCGTAGAGGAAGAAGAGCAGGGCCACGGCGGCGGTGGAGGCGCCGTCGGCGGCCGTGGCGGCGGGGCCCCGGGCGGGGAGCAGTGCGGCGAGGCCCACGGTGGCGAGGAGCGCCAGTACGTAGGGGTCCAGGGGGAGCCGGGCGGGGAGTCGGGGGCGTCGCATGGGCGGGGCTCGCTTGCTGTCGTTCCAGGGGGCTGCCCGGTGGCGGCGGGGCGGCTTCCATCGTCGCCGTTCGGCGGTCATCGGGAAATGCGCACACCGCTCTGACTGCCATCGCGTGCCGTGATGAGCGGTACTACGCTGGGGGCGTGTACGACCCCGTCCAGCTGCGCACCTTCCTCACGGTGGCGCAGACGCTGAGCTTCACCCAGGCCGCGGGGCGGCTGGGGGTGCGGCAGTCCACGGTCAGCCAGCACGTGCGGCGGCTGGAGGAGGCCACGGGCCGGCCGCTGTTCGCCCGGGACACGCACAGCGTGGCGCTGACGGAGGACGGGGAGGCGCTGCTGGGCTTCGCGCGCACGATCCTGGAGGCGCACGAGCGGGCGGCGGCCTTCTTCACCGGGACGCGGCTGCGGGGCCGGCTGCGGTTCGGGGCGTCGGAGGACTTCGTGCTGACGCGGCTGCCGGAGATCCTGGAGGGGTTCCGGCACGAGCACCCCGAGGTGGACCTGGAGCTGTCGGTCGAGCTGTCGGGCATCCTGCACGAGCGGCTGGACGAGGGCCGCCTGGACCTGGTGCTGGCCAAGCGGCGCGGGCCGGGGGACGAGCGGGGCCGGCTGGTGTGGCGGGACCGGATGGTGTGGATCGGGGCCGAGGGGCTGCGGCTGGATCCGGAGCGGCCGGTGCCGCTGATCGTGTTCCCTCCGCCGGGGATCACGCGGGCGCGGGCGCTGGAGGTGCTGGAGCGGGAGGGGCGGGCCTGGCGGATCGCCTGTACGAGCGGGAGCCTGAGCGGGCTGATCGCGGCGGCCCGTGCGGGGCTCGGGGTGATGGCGCACACCCGGGGGCTGATCCCGCCGGGTCTGGTGCGGGTGGGCGGGCTGCCGGAGCTGGGGCCGGTGGAGTTCGCCCTGCTCCAGGGCCGCCGCCCCACCCCGGCGGCGGAGGCCCTGGCGGCCGCCGTCCTGGCGGGCGGCGACCGGCTGAGCCGGCCGGCGTAGGGCGGCGCGGGGCTGGCCGGGCAGGCCTCGGGGGTGCTGGTCGCGGGGGCGGGGCTGGACCTCGAAGGGGGTGTTGCCCGTGTACGCGTGGGTGCGGGCCGGCAGGCGGTTCACCTCGCGGTCGGTCCCGGCGCCGTCGCAGTGCTCGGCGCCGAGGGTGAAGAACACCGTGGTGGTGTGCGCGCCGACGGCCGGCGCCTTGAAGGGCGGGGAGACGATTCCGGTGAACGGGAACCCGTCCGCGTCGACGAAACCGATGATCCGTTCCTTGATGTGGAAGAGGTTGTCGACGTCGGCGCCGTCCGGGGCCGGGCAGTGCGGTACGGGGGGCCTGGCGGCCGGGGCGGCGGGTCCGGGGGCACCCCTTCGGCCGGCGGGCGGGTGACCTCGCAGGTGGGGCGGTCTTGCGTGCGAGGGGATCTTGTGGAGGTTTCCGCAGGGGTGCCGGGCGGAGGGGGCGGTGGGGTAGCGTCTCGGCGCCCGGGACCCAAGGAGCGGAACGTTGCGCGAGTTCACCGTGCCACCCGTGGTCAGCGGCCCGCCGGCCGGCGGCCTGGCCGACGTGGTCTTCGAGCATGCCGGGCAGGACCCGCACGGGGTGGCGCTCGGACGCAAGACGGCCGGGGTGTGGCGGGACGTGACCTCCGGTGAGCTGGCCGGGGAGGTGCTCGCGCTCGCCAAGGGGCTGCTGGCGCAGGGGGTGCGGTTCGGGGACCGGGTCGCGGTGATGGCGCGCACCCGCTACGAGTGGACCCTGTTCGACTTCGCGCTGTGGGCGATCGGCGCCCAGCCGGTCCCGGTCTACCCGACGTCCTCGGCGGAGCAGGTGCACTGGATCCTGTACGACTCCTCCTGCACCGGGTGCGTCGTGGAGGACGAGGACCAGGCGATGACGGTCGGTTCGGTGATCGAGCGGCTGCCGCAGCTGCGGCTGCTGTGGCAGCTCGACGCGGGGGCGGTGGCCGAACTGGTGGCGGCCGGGCGGGGGGTGGACGAGGACGTGGTGCACCGGCACCGGCGGGCCGTGACCCCGGACGCGGTCGCCACCGTCATCTACACCTCGGGGACGACGGGCCGCCCCAAGGGGTGCGTGCTCACCCACGCGAACTTCATGTTCGAGGCCGACACGCTGGTCGCCCGATGGAAGTCGGTGTTCCGGGCGGGGCCGGGCGAGCAGCCGTCCACCTTGCTGTTCCTGCCGCTCGCGCACGTCTTCGGGCGGATGGTCGAGGTGGCCGCCGTCCGGGCGCGGGTCAAGCTGGGGCACCAGCCGGCGGTGTCCGCCTCGGAGCTGCTGCCCGATCTGGCCGCCTTCCGGCCGACGTTCGTGCTGGGGGTCCCGTACGTCTTCGAGAAGGTGTTCGCGGCGGCGCGCCGCACGGCGGAGGCGGAGGGGCGGACGGGGCCCTTCGACCGGGCGGTGGAGACGGCGGTGCGGTATGCGCAGGCGCGGGAGCAGAAGGCGTTCGGGACCGGGCCGGGGCCTTCGGCGGCGCTGCGGATGGAGCACCAGCTGTTCGAGAAGCTGGTGTACGGGAAGGTCCGGGAGGCCCTGGGCGGGCGGTTGCGGCACGCGATGTCGGGCGGGTCGGCGATGGCGCGGCGGCTGGGGCTGTTCTTCGACGGCGCCGGGATCACCGTGTTCGAGGGGTACGGGCTGACGGAGTCGTGCGCGGCGGCCACGGCGAACCCGCCGGGGGCGGTGAAGTACGGGACGGTGGGGCCGCCGATCCCGGGCACCACGGTGCACATCGCCGAGGACGGGGAGGTGTGGCTGTACGGCCGCCACGTCTTCTCCGGCTACCTGGGGGACGCGCGGGCGACGGAGGAGGTGCTGCGGGAGGGCTGGTTGGCGACCGGGGACCTGGGGCGACTGGACGGGGACGGCTATCTGACGATCACCGGGCGCAAGAAGGAGATCCTGGTGACCTCGAACGGCAAGAGCGTGGCGCCGGCGGCGCTGGAGGAGCGGGTGCGCTCGCATCCGCTGGTGTCCCAGTGCGTCCTGGTGGGCAACGACCGGCCGTTCGTCACGGCGCTGGTGACGCTGGACATGGAGGGGATAGCGCACTGGCTGTCGATGCGCGGGCTGGCGCAGCGGTCGGCGGAGCAGCTGGTGGGGGATCCGGCGCTGACGGCGGAGGTGCGCAGGGCGGTGGTGGCGGCCAACACCCTGGTGTCGCAGGCCGAGCAGATCCGCGCCTTCCGGGTGCTGGCGGGGCAGTTCACGGAGGAAGGGGGGCTGCTGACGCCCTCGCTGAAGCTGAAGCGGCGGGCGATCGAGTCGGCGTACGCGCGGGAGATCGCGGACCTCTACCCGTCCTGACGGGCCCTCCCCACCCCTGCCTGACGGATCGCCCTTTCCAGGAGGCTCTCTCCCCCCAGACCCCCGCGACGGCCCGGGCGGTGGCCGACCCGCCGCGGGTGCTGCTGCTGGACGAGCACGACGTGGCCTTCGTGAGGGAGGTGTGCGCGGGGGTGACGGCGCGGGCTGGGCCGTCCGGGTGGTGCGGGGACGGGGCGGGGGCCGGCGGGAATACGGTGCGCGGGCGGCCGGTTGTGGCCCCCGTGCGCCACCGCGCACCCCGCACCGCGCCGACCCCGAGGAACACCCACCGTGCACCAGGTCCCGAACGTCAAGCTCAACAACGGCTCGCTCATGCCCCAGCTCGGCTTCGGCGTCTGGCAGGTCCCCGACGCCGAGGCGCAGCGCGTCGTCGGGACGGCGCTGGAGGCCGGCTACCGCAGCGTCGACACCGCGGCCGTCTACGGCAACGAGCGCGGTACCGGCCGGGCGGTGACCGGCTCCGGGCTGCCGCGCGAGGAGCTGTTCGTCACCACCAAGCTGTGGAACGGTCCGGAGCAGCGCTGGGACCGGGACGCGGTGCTGCGCGCCTTCGACGACTCGCTCGGCAAGCTGGGCCTGGACCACGTCGACCTGTACCTGATCCACTGGCCGCGCCCCATGCGCGAGGACTTCCTCACCATCTGGAAGACCTTCGAGGAGATCGCGGTGAGCGGCCGGGCCAAGGCCGTCGGCGTGTCGAACTTCCGCCCGGCGGACCTGGAGCGGCTGCGGGCCGAGAGCCCCCTGGTCCCGGCGGTGAACCAGATCGAGCTGCACCCGCTGTTCCCGCAGCCCGAACTGCGCGCGCTGCACGCCGAGCTCGGCATCGCGACCGAGGCCTGGTCGCCGCTGGGCCAGGGCAAGGAGCTGCTGGAGCTCCCGGCGGTGGCCGCCGTGGCCGCCCGGCACGGGCGCAGCGCGGCGCAGGTGGTGCTGCGCTGGCACCTCCAGCTGGGCACCATCGTGATCCCGAAGTCGGTGACCCCGTCCCGGATCCGGGAGAACCTGGACGTGTTCGGGTTCGAGCTGGACGCCGAGGACATGGCGGCGCTGGACGCGCTGGGCGCGGACGGGCGCCGCATCGGTCCGGACCCGGCCGTCTTCGACGTCTGAAGCGGGCGTGGACGTGGACGCTCCCCGCTCCGCAGGTTCCGCCGCGTCCTCGGCCGGCTCCGGCCACGGCCCCGGCCGTCCGGGCCCGCGTGAGGGCCTCTACCTGATCCGTAACGAGGGCAGCGGGCTGGTGCTCCAGTTGGAGGGCGCCTCGCGGGTGCGGGTCGGTCCCGACGGGCCGCCCGCGCCGGAGGCCGCCCGGCGGTGGCGGCTCGTGCCGACGCACAGCGGGGCCGGGGTGTTCCACGTGGTGAGCGAGGACAACGGCCGGCGCCTCGACGTCGCGAACGCCTCGACCGACAGCGAGGCGCGGGTGCAGGTGTGGCGGGCCAACGCCTTCGGCGCCCAGGAGTGGGTGGTGGAGGAGCACCTGGAGGATCCGGGCGTGGTCTCGCTGGTGGCGTGCATCAGCGGCCTGCTGCTGGAGGCGGACGCCGAGGGCCGGGCCCGGCAGGCCGAGGACGGCGACTCGCCGTCGCAGTGGTGGCGGCTGGAGCCGGCGTGAGCGGCCCCCCGCGCGGGCGGGGGGGCCGGGTCAGTTCGCGCCGTGGGCCGGCGCCAGCGCCTCCACGCGTTCGGCCAGGGCGAAGTCGGTCTCGGTGACGTGGCCTCCGGCGTCGTGGCTGTTCACGGCGAGGCGGACGGTGTTGTAGCCGAGGGTGAGGTCGGAGTGGTGGTTCAACTCGTCCTGGACCACGGCGATGTGGGCCACGAGCGCGCTGGCGGCGCGGTGCGTGTCCACCCGGTAGGTGCGCAGGATCCGGTCGTCCTCGAAGGCCCATCCGGGCAGTTCCCGGAGCCGGTCCTCGATCTCCTTCTGCGAGAGCGGTTCGCTGGGCATCCGCAGCCTCCTCGTGCTCGTTGCTCGTCCGCGTCCGTGATGTGCAGTCAGTTTTCCACGGTGCGCGCCGGAGTGAACCCTTCCCGCGCCGGTGCGCCCGGGTGCTTCCGCCGCGCCGGTGCCCCTCGGTTAACGTCGTGGGCATGACGACCTCGACCTCGGCGGACGCCCCTTCCGTGGGTCCCCTGCTGCGTGCCTGGCGGGTGCGGCGCGGGATCAGCCAGCTGGAGCTGGCGGGCCGGGCGGACTCCTCCTCGCGGCACATCAGCTTCATCGAGACGGGCCGCTCCCGGCCCAGCGAGGAGATGGTGCTGCGCCTGGCCGACCGCCTCGACGTCCCGGTGCGGGAGCGCAACGCGCTGCTGCTGGCGGCCGGTTACGCGCCCCGGTACGCGCACACCCCGCTCGACGACCCGTCCATGGGCGCCCTGCGCGAGGGACTGGAGCGGCTGCTGACCGGCTACGAGCCGTACCCGGCGCTGGTGGTGGACGGGACGTACACGGTGATCGCGGCCAACCGGGGCATCGCGATGCTGCTGGACGGGATCCCGGAGCACCTGCTGGCGCCTCCGCTGAACGCCATGCGGCTCACGCTGCACCCGGAGGGCCTCGCCGGGCGGATCCACAACCTGCGGGAGTGGCGGGGGCACCTGCTGGCCCAGATGGAACGGCAGATCGCGCTGGCCCGGTCGGCGCCGCTGCGCGCCCTGTACGAGGAGGTGGCCGCGTACCCGGTGGCGGAGCGGCCCGGTGACACCGGTCCCGACGAGCCCGTGCCGTACATCGCCCTGCCGCTGCGCATCGAGCACGAGGGGCACGTGCTGTCGTTCGTGTCGTCGATCTCCACCTTCAACACGCCGATGGACGTGACCGTCGCCGAGCTGGCCATCGAGACCTTCCTGCCGGCGGACCCGGCGACGGTGAAGTACCTGCGCGCCCTGGGCTGAGCCGCTCCTCCTCAGCGGGCGGCGGCGGTCGCGCGCAGTGCCAGCTGCTGGAAGAGGGCGAAGGAGGCGACGGTGAGGGCCTGCGCCGGGATCCAGACCGCCCCGGCCGTCGTCGGCGTGAACCAGAGCACGAGCGAGAGCAGGCTGAGGACGGCCCAGAGGTAGTTGGCCTCGATGACGAACCGCACCGGGAACACCGGCGGGCGGCGGCGCGAGGCCAGCCGGCCGACGCCCGCGCCGAAGGCGGTCAGGAAGAGGCCGAGCGCGAAGAGGGTCGTCTGGCCGACCCCGAGGAGGCGGCCCAGCGGGCCGGAGAAGGCGGCGTAGGCGAGTCCGTTGCCGGTGGTGACGACGGCGTCGAGGGCGAGGAAGCGCCGCAGCGCGGTCTGCGGGACGGTGGTCCGGGCGAAGCCGGCGAGCAGGGTCGCGGACATGGCGATCAGCCTCCATCGAGGTCGGGGGTGCCGGGGAGTCGGGACCCGGGGCCGAGTGCGCGGCCCCGGGCCCGATGGCTCCACTGTGCCGCCGGGGAAGTGCGGGGTCGATTACCTCGCAGGTCATGGTGGCCGACCGGTCCTGAACAGGACATTCCGGGGCGGCCGAAAACCTACTCGTCCGTATGGCGCGAATGTTGGGGATGCGCTGGAACGGCGCGGTGCCGGGGACTAGGCTGCACCGCACCAAGCCCCCTCGAACGTCCAGTCGACATACGGAGAACCTCCCGGTGCGAGCCGCCACCCGCCGCGATGCGCACGGCCGGGACGAGTCCTCCCCGCCGCGCCACGCCGTCGTCATCGGGGCCAGCATGGCCGGCCTGCTGACGGCGGCCGTCCTCGCCGAGCACGCGCGGGTCACGGTCGTCGACGCCGACGTCCTCCCCGAGGGCCCGGAGCCCCGGCGCGGGCTGCCGCAGGCGCGGCACGTGCACGTGATGTGGTCGGGCGGGGCGCGCGCCATCGAGGAGATACTGCCGGGCGTCACGGACGCCTGGACGGCGGCCGGGGCGATCCGGCGCCGGCTGCCCACCGACGTGGTGACGATGACCGCCCACGGCTGGCTGCCGCGCTACGGAGAGAAGCAGTTCACCGTCTCCTGCAGCCGCGACCTGCTGGACTCCGTGGTCCGCGCCCGGGTCACCGCGCTGCCCGGGGTCACGGTGCTCCAGCGCAGCCGGGTGCGCGGCCTGGAGGGCACGGCCGCGCGGATCACCGGCGTCCGCGTCGACACGCCGCAGGAGGCGGGCCGGCTGCTCCACGCCGACCTCGTGGTCGACGCGGGCGGGCGGGGGTCGCGCTCCCGGCTCTGGCTGGAGGAGCTCGGCGCGGGCGTCGTCCCGCAGGCCGAGGTCGACTCCGGGCTGGTCTACGCGACACGGATCTTCCGGGCGCCCGCAGGGGCGCACGCCCTGGACTTCCCCATCGTCAACGTCCAGTCCGACCCCCGGGTTCCCGTACCCGGCCGCACCGCGACGATCGTCCCCATCGAGAACGGCCTGTGGCAGGCCACCCTCTCCGGTACCCGGGGCGGGCAGCCGACCGGCGATCCCGACGCCTTCGTCCCGTTCGCCAAGGACCTGCGCGACCCGGTCGTGGGGCGGCTGCTGGAAGGGCGGACCCCGCTGAGCGACGTGGCCGTCACCCAGAGCACCGCCAACCGGCGCCTGCACTTCGAGCGGACGGCCCTGCCCGACGGCTTCTTCGCCGTGGGGGACTCGGTGGCGACCTTCAACCCGCTCTACGGGCAGGGCATGTCGGTCGCCGCCAAGGGGCTGCTCGCCGTCCGCGCCCTGCTGCGGTCCGGGGCGCTGGCGCGGCCGGGCTTCGGCAGGGCGGCGCAGCGTGCGCTCACCCCGCAGGTGGCAGCCGCCTGGAGCCTGGCCACCTCGCAGGACATCCTCTACCCGGGAGCCACCGGTGTGCGCCCGAGGCCGGGGGTGGGGCTGCTGGACGCGTACGTGAACCGGCTGATGGCCGGGGCCACCGTCCAGGAGCCGCTCACGGCCGCCTTCTTCGAGGTCATCACGATGACCAGCCCGCCCACCGCCTGGTTCCGCCCGGAGGTGCTCTGGCGGGTGCTGCGGCCCTCCTCCCGGGGGACCCTCCAGGGCCCGCCGCTGACGGCCGCCGAGCGGGCGGTCGCCGGACTGGACGCGGCGGCGGGCGGCACCGGCCCTGCGGGCGGCCCCCAGGG
>NZ_JBHVUQ010000188.1:0-13432 GCF_042884105.1 Streptomyces sp. NPDC058157 | reverse complement strand
ACCCCAGACCCCCGCGCCGCAAGCGCCGGCGGGGCTGGATGTGGCTGACGTCCGGCCGACAGGGCTGGTTTAGCTCGACGCCCATGTGCTCGCGCGGCTCGTCGCCGCTGCCGAAGGTGGGCGGCGGCTGGCTGATGCCGGGGCCGCTCGGACCATCGCTCCCGCTGCTCTCGCCGAGGACGCGTGTCCCGTCGGGGACGGGCGGTCCGCGCTGGCCGGGGTGGACGCCGGGTCGTTGGAGCTGCACGGGACCTGGGCCGATCAGGGTGAGGCCGCCGCGCAGCGGCAGCCCCGGCGGGGGAACCGGAGTCAGGGCGACGTGGCCGCCCCCGTGCGGCTCGCGCTGCTCGACCTGGCCATGCCGCGGGACATCGACGCCGCCGTGCACCGGATCCCGGGCGTGCGGCTCGTGGACATCGAGAGCCTGGCGGAGGCGTCCGCGGACGCGCCCATGGCCGCCGACGTCGACGCCGTCAAGGGCATCGTGGCCGAGGAGGTGGCCGCGTTCGGGGCCGCCCAGCGGGCCGCGCACATCACCCCGACCGTGGTCGCCCTGCGGGCCATGGCCGCCGAGGTCGTCGCCATGGAGGTGGCGCGCCTCGACGGGCGGGTACCCGACCTCGACGAACGCCAGCGCGCGGAGGTCACCCAGACCGTGCGCCGCGTCGTCGACAAGCTCCTGCACGCGCCGACCGTGCGCGTGAAGCAGCTCGCGAGCGAGCCCGGCGGCGCCGGGTACGCCGAGGCGCTGCGTGAACTCTTCGACCTCGACCCTCAGACGGTGGCATCCGTCAGCCGGGCGGACGCGGCCGATCCGAAGAACGACGACCCAGGACGGGCATCATGAACTCACGTCCCGACCAGCCCCTCCGGCTTGGCACGCGGCGCAGCAAGCTGGCCATGTCCCAGTCCGGGCACGTCGCCGAGGCGGTCCGGGCGGTCACCGGCCGGCCCGTGGAGCTCGTGGAGATCACGACGTACGGCGACGTGTCCCGTGAGAACCTCGCGCAGATCGGCGGCACCGGTGTGTTCGTCACCGCGCTGCGCGACGCCCTGGTGCGCGGCGAGGTCGACTTCGCCGTGCACTCGCTGAAGGACCTGCCGACCACGCAGCCCGACGAGCTGGTCATCGCGGCCATGCCGAAGCGGGAGGACCCGCGCGACGCCCTCGTGGCGCGCGACGGGCTGACCTTCGAGCAGCTGCCGGACGGGGCCCGGGTCGGTACCGGCTCGCCGCGCCGGATGGCGCAGCTGAACGCGTACGCGAAGGGCCTGGGGAAGTCGATCGAGTGCGTCGCCATCCGCGGCAACGTCGACACCCGGATCCAGTTCGTGCGGGACGGGGAGCTCGACGCGGTCGTGCTCGCCGCCGCCGGCCTGAACCGCATCGGCCGCGGTGACGAGGCGACCGACCTGCTGTCGGTCGACAACGTGCTGCCCGCGCCCGGCCAGGGAGCCCTGGCCGTGGAGTGCCTGGCGTCCGACACGGAGCTGATCGCCGCGCTCGGTCAGCTGGACGACCCGTACACCCGGGCCGCCGTGACCGCCGAGCGTTCCCTGCTCGCGGCCCTGGAGGCCGGCTGCAGCGCGCCCGTGGGCGCCCTCGCCGACGGCCAGATTGTCAATGAAATGCGCCTGCGTGGTGTCGTCGGGACCCTCGACGGTTCCACGCTGGTGCAGCTGTCCACCACCGGTCCCGTGCCCCAGTCGTACGACGAGGCCATGGCGCTCGGCCGC
Organism: Streptomyces sp. NPDC058157; assembly: GCF_042884105.1. NCBI lineage: Bacteria > Bacillati > Actinomycetota > Actinomycetes > Kitasatosporales > Streptomycetaceae > Streptomyces > Streptomyces sp. NPDC058157. The sequence goes on along the minus strand of NZ_JBHVUQ010000188.1, from coordinate 11,695 downwards.
GAACTCGCGGACGAGATGCTGGCCAAGGGCGCGGCCGGTCTGATGGGGGAGCGATCCCTTTGAACCCCTCAAGCCCCACCCCCTCCGCTTTCCCGGCCGTCGCGGTCCAGGGGCTGGTCACCTTCCTGGGTGCCGGCCCCGGCGACCCGGGTCTGCTGACGCTGCGCGCCGTGGAGGCGCTCGCCGCGGCGGACGTGCTGGTCGCCGAGCCCGAGGTGCTCGACGTCGTACGGACCCACGCGCGTGCGGGCGTCGACACGCCGCAGCTGACGGTAGCTGACGAGAAGTCAGCAGCCGCCGGGGTCCCGGTGATCCGCGACGCCGCCAATCTTGTCATGGAGGCCGCGCGCTCCGGCAGGCGGGTCGTCCGTGCCGTCACCGGCGACCCGGGGCTCGACGGGAACGCGGCCGCCGAGATGCTGGCCTGCGCCAACGAGGGCATCCCGTTCGAGGTCGTCCCCGGTGTCGCGACCGCCGTCGGCGTGCCCGCGTACGCGGGTGTGCCGCTGCGCGGCGACAAGGGCGCGGACGTGCGATTCGTGGACGCCAAGCACGCCTCGCCGCGCTGCTGGGCCGAGGTGGGCGCCGGCGAGGGCAGCGTCGTGGTCGTCTCCGCCACGCTGGAGACGGTCGCCGCCGCGGCCGCCGAGCTGGTGTCGGCCGGCCGCAAGCCGGAGACCCCGCTGACGGTGACCGTGGGCGGTACGACGACCCGGCAGCGGACCTGGACCGCGACGCTGGGCACGATCGCCCAGGTGTTCAAGCAGGGCAAGGTGCTCCCCTCCCCCGAGGGCGCGCGCCCGGTCATAGCCGTGGTCGGCGAGCAGGGCGCCGCCGCGCGCCGCGAGGAGCTGGCCTGGTTCGAGTCGAAGCCGCTGTTCGGCTGGCGGGTGCTCGTGCCGCGCACCAAGGAGCAGGCCGCTTCGCTCTCCGACCAGCTGCGTTCGTACGGCGCGGTGCCGCACGAGGTGCCGACCATCGCCGTGGAGCCGCCGCGCACCCCGCAGCAGATGGAGCGGGCGGTCAAGGGCCTGGTGACGGGCCGCTACGAGTGGATCGCCTTCACCTCGGTGAACGCGGTCAAGGCGGTGCGGGAGAAGTTCGAGGAGTACGGGCTCGACGCGCGTGCCTTTGCCGGGATCAAGGTCGCCGCGGTCGGCGAGCAGACGGCCGCCGCGCTGGTCGAGTTCGGTGTGAAGCCGGACCTGGTGCCCAGCGGTGAGCAGTCGGCCGCCGGTCTGCTGGAGGACTGGCCGCCGTACGACCCGGTCTTCGACCCGATCGACCGCGTGTTCCTGCCGCGCGCCGACATCGCCACCGAGACGCTGGTGGCCGGGCTGATCGAGCTGGGCTGGGAGGTGGACGACGTCACGGCCTACCGGACCGTGCGCGCCTCGCCGCCGCCGGCGGACACGCGTGAGGCGATCAAGGGCGGCGGCTTCGACGCCGTTCTCTTCACGTCGTCGAGCACCGTGCGCAACCTGGTCGGCATCGCGGGCAAGCCGCACAACGTGACCGTCATCGCCTGTATCGGGCCGGCGACGGCCAAGACGGCGGAGGAGCACGGCCTGCGCGTGGACGTGCTGTCGCCGGAGCCGAGCGTGAGCAAGCTGGCGGAGGCGCTGGCCGCGTACGGGGAGGCCCGGCGCGAGGCGGCCAAGGAGGCCGGCGAGGCCGTGGCCCGGCCGAGCGAGCGCCGTCCGGGCGCACGGCGCCGCCGTACGACGTGAGTGCCTTAGCGGCGTTAGCCGCGGTAGTGGCGAAAGGGGCCCGGGTGCGCAGAGCGCCCGGGCCCCTTCGGCGTACCGGGGTACCGGGTACTCGGTCCGGCTGAGTAGGGGAGCGGGTTCCGGCGGGCCTCGGGGCGCGGTGGGATGGGGGTATGACCGAGAACCCGTTCGCCGGTGACGCCCCGGCCCGGCGGGCCTTCGTGGCCCCGCTGGTCTCCACCCTGCTGACGCTGCCGCTGGCCCTGGCGGCGCTGGGCTTCGCGGGGCTGTCCCCGATGGCCTGCGACGCCTGCGACACGGAGGCCGCGCAGGCCTTCGACGCGAGCTTCCAGACCGCCTGGACGGTGTTCGCGGCGGGGCTGGTGGTGGTCCTGGTGCTGCTGGTGTGGTGCTGGGCGCTGCCGTGGCGGGCGCGCAACACGGCCCGGCGGGTGGGGCTGGCGATCGCCGCGCCGGGGCTGGTGGTGCTGGACACGGTCGTCTTCTCGGCGCTGGTCGACTGGCCCCGATAGAGGGGGCCTAGGCTGGGGGCGACTGCTGTCGATGCTCGAAGAGGCGACCAAGAAGATGAGCGCGTACGGATCCTTCCCCGGCTCGCGGCCCCGCCGGCTGCGCACCACCCCGGCGATGCGGCGGATGGTCGCGGAGTACCGGCTGCACCCCTCGGACCTGATCCTGCCGGCGTTCGTCCGGGAGGGCATCAGCGAGCCGCTGGCGATCTCGGCGATGCCGGGCGTGGTCCAGCACACCCGGGACACGTTGCGGAAGGCCGCCGTCGAGGCGGTGGAGGCGGGCGTCTCGGGGATCATGCTCTTCGGGGTCCCGGCGGACGAGAACAAGGACGCGCTGGGCACGGCGGGCACCGAGCCCGACGGCATCCTCCAGCTGGCGATCCGCGACGTGAAGGCCGAGGTCGGCGACGACCTGGTGATCATGTCGGACCTGTGCCTGGACGAGTACACCGACCACGGCCACTGCGGGGTCCTGGACGAGAACGGCCGCGTGGACAACGACGCGACGCTGGAGCGGTACGCGGAGATGGCCCAGGTCCAGGCCGACGCGGGCGTCCACGTGGTGGGCCCGAGCGGCATGATGGACGGCCAGGTCGGCGTGATCCGCGACGCGCTGGACGAGACGGGCCACGAGGACGTCTCGATCCTCGCCTACACCGCGAAGTACTCCTCCGCCTTCTACGGCCCCTTCCGCGAGGCCGTCGCCTCCTCCCTCCAGGGCGACCGCAAGACCTACCAGCAGGACCCGGCGAACGCCCGCGAGTCCCTGCGCGAGCTGGCGCTGGACCTGGAGGAGGGCGCCGACATGGTGATGGTCAAGCCGGCCGGCCCCTACCTGGACATCCTCCACCGGGTCGCGGAGGCCGTGGACGTACCGGTGGCGGCGTACCAGATCAGCGGCGAGTACGCGATGGTCGAGGCCGCCGCGGAGAAGGGCTGGATCGAGCGCGACCGGGCGATCATGGAGACCCTGCTCGGCATCAAGCGGGCAGGCGCGGACACGATCCTGACGTACTGGGCGACCGAGGTCGCGGGCTGGCTGCGCAACGAGCGGTGACCTCCGGTGGTGGCGGGGGCGGTCCGTGCGGCCGCTCCCGCCCCGCCGGAACTTTTTTCGCCCGGGCTGTCACATCCGCCTCGCGGGAGGGGTCAGTGCAGTGAGAACCACACGCTGACGCTGACGAAGGAAGAGGCCGATCATGTCCGAGACCCACCGCTCCCGCCTGTCCAACCCCGTCAAGACGCTGCCGGACCTCGGCCCGCTGACCGGGATGATGTTCAAGGTGATCGGCAACGGCACGGTCCCGCAGTCCACGATCTCCCTGGTGCACCTGCGGGCGGGCCAGATCGTCGCCAACAGCTACCTGACGGCGATGCACACCGACGCCCTGCGCGAGGCCGGTGAGGCGGAGGAGCGCATCACCGCCGTCTCCTCCTGGGTGGACGCCCTCGTCTTCACCCCGGCCGAGCGGGCGGCGCTCGCGCTGGTGGAGTCCGTGCTGACGGCCCCGCCGGCGGGCCGTGAGCGGGTGTCGGACGCGGTCTTCGCGGAGGCGGCCGCGCACTACGACGAGAAGGCCCTGACGACGCTCATCCTCGCGATCAGCCAGGTCAACTTCTTCATCCCGCTGGCGCTGATCGGCAAGCCGCTGCCCGGGCAGGCGGCCTCCAAGCAGTGGACCTGATGCGGGGGCGCGCCGCCGGGTGCACCCTGGAATTCAGCGGCCACGGAGGTGATCGCCATGAAGGATGCCGTCGGATGGCATGTGGAGATGGAGTTCCAGGAAGACCCCAAGCGCACCCGCGCGGCGGCCCTGGTCCGGCTACCGGACGGGAGTGAGATCCGCGGGCACGGCTACGCGAGCCGTCACCCCAGTGACGGTAATCAGGCCCGGGTGGGCGAGGAGATCGCGGCGGCCCGCGCGCTCAACGACATGAAGGAGCAGTTGCTCAGCAAGGCGCACAACGAGATCGACGACGCGTCGGGCCGCACGTCGTACCCGATCACCCGCTGACCCAGCCGGTGAGCGCCGCCCAGCTGGCGGGCCCGAGGTCGAGGACGGGACCGTCCTCGACCTTGGAGTCCCGGACGTGGATGGTGGTGGGGGTCGTGGCGACCTCGATGCACTGGCCGCCCTCGTCACCGCTGTAGCTGGACTTGAACCACTTCAGTGTGGTGCTCATAGCTCTCCTAGCAAGCGGTCCAACAGCCCCCGCGTCTGCTCGGTGTTGAGGGCCTGAGTTCGCAGCATCGCATACTTCCGAGCAAGGATGCTGACCTCATCCAGGTCGGCAATGAGGTGACTGCCGCGCTGGCTCTCCGTGTAGGCGAAGTGCTGGTGGTCAGGGGTTTCCAGGAGCGTGAACGGGCCGTTGAGGCCAGCGTGGACAGGTTGATCGAGTGGCATCACCTGGAGGGAAACATCGGGGAGTTCAGCGCATGAGAGCAGGTATCGCAGCAGTTCCTCGTGCACCCTGCGGCCGCCGATGCGGTGGCGGACGACGGGCTCCCAGATGACGAAGCTCAGGGTCGGAGCGGTTGCGCGGTGCAGTATCTTCTGGCGGTCCAGTCGGTCGGCGGTGAGGGCGTCGATCTTTTCCTGGTGGTAGGCCGGTACACGACAGGCGAAGACGGCCCGGGCGTAGCACTCGGGCTGGAGCAGACCGGGGACGACCTGGTTGTCGTACCAGGACAGGGCGATGGCCCGCTTCTCCAGCTCCATGTATTCCTCCGCCCAGGGCGGGATCACATCCACTGCGGGCATCTCGTTGGCCGCGACGGTCAGTGTGCCCGGCAGGCCCAGATGGAGGTCCAGCAGTTCGGCTACGTGCGCCATGAGCGCTCGCCGGCCCTGCTCGATGGAGCCGATCGTCTCCTCGTCCACCCTGATCAGGTCGGCGAGCTGCTTCTGGGTCAGGTTTTTGGCGACCCTTGCGGCGGCTACCTGGCGGCCGACCATCTTCATGGTCGTCGCATTGGGGCGAGGGCGCTTCTTGGCTGGCATGGCGATGAACTCCCCGCCTTCGGACGTGGATTATCCCCGGCGCGCCCGTACTCAGCACAGAGTACGGGTCGGCGCTCTGTAGCAGCCTAGTCACGCGGCGCGACCATCGTCCGGTGAACCTAAATACTCAACCCGGGCTGATGCGCGAGCGGTTGTTCCCCCGGGCCTACCAAACGGTCGCCGCCGCGCGGGACTTCGTGTGCGAGACGCTCGACGCCTGGGAGCTTCCCGGCCGGCGGGACGACCTCGTGCTGTGCGTCAGCGAGCTGGCGGCCAACGCCCTGCGGTACGGGGTCCCGCGCGGGCGGTCGTACCGGGTGCGGCTGCTGAACTTCGGGTGCTGCCTGCGCGTCGAGGTGCACGACAGCGGGCCCGGGCGGTCGCGGATCCTCGGGCGGCCCCTCGGCACCGGGCTGCGGATCGTGGAGGCCGTCTCCGACGAGTGGGGGGTGCTGCCCCGGTCGCCCGGAAAAGTCGTCTGGGCCGAGTTCCACGCAGACGAGTGATAAACAGGTCGGTACCGGGGTGAATGCGGATCTTCTCTCCCGCTGCCGCCACGATGGGGCCATGAACCTCATGACCTGGTGCAAGGCCGCGGTGACAGCGAGCGCGGCCGTGGTGTTGAGTGCGGGCCCTGCCTGGGCCGCGCCGTCCAACTCGGACCTGGATGTGGTACGGATCGACCCGGACGCCACGTTTCCCGGCGGCGAGACCTCGCTCCACGCGTTCGTGGCCAACCTCGGCCCGGAGACGACCAACTCAACGATGACCATCACGGTCGAGCTGCCGCGCGGAACGGAGGCCAAGGCGCCGTACTTCCCGGACGACTGCGAGGCGTCCGGGAACGGCCGCCGCGTACGGTGCGAGTTCCCGGCGGGGCTCAAGGCGCGGCGCACCGCCACCGCCATCGTCCCGATCCACCTGGACCAGAACCTGCGACCGGGCACCGTGCTCGAGGGCAGCTTCGCGGTGCACAGCCCGGACGACCGGAACCCTTTGAACAACCGGACGACGTTCGAAATCCGCGTCATCGAGCCGGACTCCAGCCACTGACCCGTGAAGCTGTGGCTGCTCAACCACCTGCCGACCACCTGGCTCGCCCTGCTGGTGGTCGGCGGGATCATCGCGGCGGCCCTTGTGGGCAGCCTGCTGGCCACGCGGTTCTTCCCGGCGCTGGCCGCGGGGGAGAACAACGACATGGTCGGTGTCGTCCTCGGGATGTTCGGGGCGATCTACGGGATCATCCTGGCCTTCGTCATCGTGAACCTGTGGACCGATCTGCAGACCGCCGAGACGGTCGTCTCCGCCGAGGCGAGTGCGGTCTCGCAGATCGCCCGTGATGCGGAGGCCTTCCCTCCCGGTATCCGTGACGCCGTGCACGGGTGCGTGCGGGAGTACGTGCACGCCGTGGTCGAGCGGCAGTGGCCGTTGATGCGGGAGGGGCGCGGGGACGCGGCGGTGACCATGCACGCGGTGGACGGGATGTACCGGGTGCTCGCCGGGTACGAGCCGCGGTCGTTCTCCCAGCAGTCCTTCTACCAGGAGGCCCTGGGCAGCCTGAACGAGGTCGCCGCCCAGCGCCGGGCCAGGATCTCCGAGAGCCACAACGAGCTGCCGGAGCTCCTCCAGGTGCTCATCTTCGGCGGGGCGGTGGTGATCGTCCTGGTCTCGCTGCTGTACGGGGTGCGGGACCGGCGGGTGCGGCTGCTGTTCGTCGGGACGGTGGCGGCGCTGATCGGGTTCAGCCTGCTGCTGGTGATCGTGCTGGACTGCCCGTTCGCGGGGGACATGAGCGTGTCGCCGCAGCCGTTCAAGGCGAGTGCGCTGGCCCGGTTCTGGTGACGGCCCCGCCCGGTGAGCGGGGCCGGGGGAGGGTCAGGCCGGCTGTTCCTGCATGGACGCCGTGATGACGGAGAAGGCGCCGCCCTGGGGGTCGGCCAGGACCGCCATGCGGCCCGCCGCCATGTCGAAGGCCGGGGCCAGGACCGTGCCGCCGGCACGGACGGCGGCGGCCTGGATCTCGTCCACGCTGTCCACGTGGAAGTACGGCTGCCAGTGCGGCGGTACGCCCGGGGGCAGCTTGCTGAGGTCCATCATCCCGCCCACCGCGCGGCCGGCGACCTGGAACTCGACGTAGTCCTCGGCTCCGGGCATCTCGGAGCGGTGCGTGGTGACCGGCAGGATCGAGGAGTAGAAGGCGGAGGCGCCCGGCAGGTCGGGGGTGGTCAGCTCGTTCCAGATCAGGGCGCCGTGCTCGTTGACGATGGCCGCGCCGTCGAAGGTGCCGGGCTGCCAGAGGCCGACGACCGCGCCCGCCGGGTCGGCGATCACGGCCATGCGGCCGAGGTCCATGACGTCCATCGGGCCCATCATGACCGTGCCGCCGGCGTCGGTGACGGACTTGACGGTGGAGTCGATGCTGTCGGTGGACAGGTAGGTGGTCCACACGGTGGGCGGCATGGGGTCGGGGGTCGTGCCGTCCGGGTTCATCGCCTTCATGATCCCGGCGACCGGCTTGCCCTTGAGGGTGCAGACGGCGTAGCCGCCCGTCTCCGGCGGGCCCACCTCGCCCTGCCAGCCGAAGAGGTCGCTGTAGAAGTCGATGGCGGCCTGCTGATCGGGGACCATCAGGTCGATCCAGCAGGGGGTGCCGGGCTTGTAGGGGCCGTTCATGTCGGGCACGGGGGCCTCCGGGGTGGGGCGGGGAGTTGGACGGGCCGTCCCCTACCCGGGCCTGCGGCGGTGAACCGGGCCGTCCGGGTGAACCCGTCCCTCTCCCCGGCGGCCCTCGGCTATGCGGCCGCCGTCCGCACGCCGAGGGCGATGAGGACCGCTCCGGTCGCGCGGGTGAGGAGGCTGCGGAAGCGGGGGGTCTGGAAGGTGTCGCGGGCGGTCGCGACGACGGTCGTCAGGATCAGCAGCCAGGTCATCACCACGGTGGCGTGGGCGGCGGCCAGAGCGGCGATCTGCGGGGCGACGGGGGCGCGCGGGCTGAGGAACTGGGGGACGAGGGTGAGGTAGACGGAGGCCGCCTTGGGGTTGAGGACGTTCGACCAGAGCCCTTGTCCGAATCCGCCGAGCCCGGCCCACGGCGGGCGCCAGGCCCGGCGGCGGGCGGGCGGGGCCGAGGGCTTCGCGGAACGCCAGGTGCTGATCCCCAGCCAGACGAGGTAGACGGCGCCCGCCAGCTTCACCGCGGTCAGGGCCCTGGCCGAGGCCATGACCAGGGCCGAGAGGCCGACCGCGGCGAACGTCGCGTGCACCAGCAGTCCGCAGACGGTGCCGAGCGCCACCCGGGCGCCGTCGCGCCGTGAGCCGGCGATCACGTTCCGGCTCACCAGCGCGAAGCTGGTGCCGGGGATCAGGGACAGCGGTGTGACCGCAGCCACGAAGCCGAGCAACCGGTGTGGGTCCACTCGGTGACGATATCCACAACGGCCTCGATCCGAAGTGGAGTTGCGGGTGGTCAGTCGAAGGCGGCGGCCAGGCGGTCTGCGGACCCGGCCAGTTCCGAGGCCGTGCCGAAGGGGATCACCGCCGCGCGGGTGGGGACGCGGACTCCGCCCGTCAGGGCGATGCGGGTGCCGCCGGGGACGGGGGCGGCGGCCAGGCCGACCAGGAGGAAGCGGCTCTGGAGCCAGCACCAGCCCGGGCGGCGGTAGCCGCGCAGATGGGCGCGGAAGCCGTACTTGCTGCGGGCCAGGAGTTCGATCCGGTCGCCGTCGGAGCGGAGGAGGCGGGTGTGGCGGAGGTCGGGGAGGAAGTCGAGGGTGGACATGGCCGGCCAGACCTCTTCGAAGGGGGCCGGGAGGGTCCGTTCCACGAGCTGGGCGCCCCGTACGCCGGCCGCCATGATGCGCAGGCGGTGGACGTCGTCGATCTCGTGCGGCGTCATGCGGACCATGCCTTTCGGAAGCTGGAACGGGCCCGGTGGAGGCGGGACTTGGCGGTGCCGGGCGGGACGTTCAGGACGGCTGCGGCCGCTTCCTCGTCCAGGCCTTCGACGTCCCGCAGGACGAGCACCGCGCGGTGGGCGGGGGAGAGGCGGGCGAGGACGTCCTCGATGTCGGCGGCCAGGTGGGGGTCGCCCTTGGCCGGGACGTCCGTGAGGTCGGGGGAGGGGCGGCTGCGGGACGCGCGCTGGGCGGTGCGGACGGCCTCGCGGACCGCGATGGCCCGCACCCAGCCGTACAGGGCCTCGGGGTCGCGCAGCGTGCGCAGGGCGGTGAAGACGGCCAGGAGGGATTCCTGGGCGGCGTCGGGGCCGTCCGCGAGGGCGATGGGGGCGCAGATCCGGGTGACGTACGGGGTGAGGTGGTCGAGGAGCTCGTGCAGCGCGAGGGTGTTCCCGGCGCGGGCCGCGCGGGCGAGGGCGACGCCGCGGGCGCGGTCGGCCGGGGTCAGCGGGCTCATCTGGCGCGCGCCAGCCGTGCGGCCGCCCAGCCGAAGCCGAGGCAGGCGGGGGTGTAGAGGGCGAGGTTGAGGGTGTGGAAGGGGCTGTCGGGCGGGCTGGGCAGGAGCCCGGCGGCCCAGGCCAGGCCCGCGAGGCCCCGTACGGCCAGGCCCGCCGCCACCGCGCCGGTGACGGCCCGCGTCGCCCGGCCGCCGCGGCGGCGGGAGTGGGCGAGGACGGCGGCGCCGGCGGTGAGGGTGAGCGCGGCCAGCGGGAGGACGACGGGGGGCCCGAAGGACACCTCCGTGCCCAGGACCGCCAGGGACAGGGCGCGTTCGGTCGGGGCGGGCCAGGTGGCGCCCGTGGCCCAGTAGAGGTGCGCCAGGCCGTCGGCGGCCAGGAGTGCGGCCAGCGCGGTCCCGGTCCTGCGGCGTGTGGTGTCGTCGGTGTGCATGGGTGGTCCCCCTCGGTGTGCCGGTTGCCGACACATCGAGGAGGCGGCCGCCCCCGGGAACGTTCCCTGTGACGTGCGTCACGTGGGTCGGTGGTGGTTCAGTGCAGGACGCGCTTGCCCGCCAGGAAGGCGGCGAGGTCGCCGACGGCGAGTACGCGGATGGACTCCGCCGCCCCGGGGAGGGCGTCCCGGTAGGCGGTGATGTCGCGTGGGTCGGAGGTGACGACGACGGCCTGCGGGTGCCGGGCGGCGATGACCACGGCCAGCGCGTCGACCGCGTCGGGGCGCTTCTCGGGAGGGATCGCGGCGTCGGCCAGGAGGCGGCCCGCGCGCTTGGCGTCGTCCTCGCAGTGGCCCGCCTGGCACACCCCGCAGGCCGCCGGGGCCGAGGCGTGCACCCCGAAGACCACGCACTGCGGCACCGCCCGGGTCAGCGGCGTCCACCGGCCGGGTCGCCATGCCTGGGCCAGCACGGGCAGCGAGACGACCGGGGGGTGGCCCCGCTCGGTGAGGACCCGGTGCAGCAGCCCCGCCGACCGGTCGCCGCGCTCCAGCGCGATCAGCATCCCGGTGTCGTACACGAAGACGGGGCTGCTCACGCGGCGGAGTCCCGGGTGTCGGGGGCGAGTGCCTGGGCGATGCCCGCCCGTGCGGCCGCGAGCTCCTCGTCGTCGAAGCCGTCGTCCCGGCCGGCCGGTGCGGGCATGGCCTCGGTCGCCGCGATGTCGGCGTCGATCTGCGCGAAGCGGCGGGCGACGATCACGTCCTCGTCGATCTGGCGGAGTACGGCCGCCGTGACGTAGGCGGAGACGTCGAGGCGCATGGCGTCGGCGTGCTCCTTGACTCTCGCGCGCAGCGCGGCGTCCATGCTGATGCTGAACCGCTCCTTGGGGGCCATGGCAGCAACGTAGCACGGCGTGTTACGGCTGGCGCGGCTTTGCGGCGACTACTCGTTCACCAGGACCGGGATCGACAGGACCGCCGCGGCCGGGGTGCCCGTGAGGTGGTCGGCGGGGACGGTGAAGTCGATGCCGTCGCCTGCGGCGCGGGGGCCGGTGTGGGGCTGGCCGGCGTGGCCCTCCTCGCCCTCCTCCTCGTGGTGGAAGGTGCCGGTGCCCAGGAGGCGGCCCTGCGCGTCGTAGTAGGCGGCGGTGAGCTCCAGGGCCAGGGTGTCGCTGACGTCCGAGCTGATGGCGATGTGGCCGGTGACGGCCGGGGCCCCGGTGAGCTTGAGGTCCGTCAGCTTCACGCGGTCCGTGAACGGGCCCTGCTCGGTGCGGACCTCGCCCGCGGCGGGCGCCGGGGTGAGGACGGCGGCCGGGGCCGGGGCGCTGCGCGGGGCGGGCAGGGACACCGGGGCGGCGGCGGCCGGGGCCGGGTCCCCGGCGGCGGGGGCCTCGGAGCCCGAGCAGCCGGTGGCCAGCGCGAGGAGGGCGGCCACGGCGGTGACGGCGGCGGCCGCGCGGGGGAGGTACGTCAGCGACATCGGGGGTGCTCCTGGGGAGGCCGGGTCGGCCGGGCGGTGGGGCGGTCGGCGGGGCGGCCCCGGGAGGCGGGGCCGGAAAAGCGGTCGGCCGGGGCCGGGGAGTGCGTCCCCGGCC
>NZ_JBHVUQ010000187.1:0-13704 GCF_042884105.1 Streptomyces sp. NPDC058157 | reverse complement strand
GCCGCCTCGGCGACAACACCAGTTAGCCAGGCCCCCGACGCCCTGGCAACGCCCCCCTCCTACTAACCGCCCTCGGGGACCGGGCGGAAGGTCCCACCCCGGGCGGGAGGGCGTTCCCGCTGGTGGGAGGCGGGGGCGGGGGGTGCGGCGGGGCTACTAGGCGGGGCCGGATGTGACGTGGGTCCTGTGGGCCGCCTCACCGCCCAGGGCCCCCGATGTCACCGCACGTGTCCACCCGTACCCCCTCGGGTGCGTGGCCCGGACCACTCCCACCCGGCGAATCGAAGGAGACCGCCGCCCCGAACGCGGCTTTCCGAGCCCGGGGCGGCTACGGCTCGCGCGACAGCCGCGGCAGGCCGGTGGTCACGCGGCTCCACAGGGAGCGGGTGGCGCCGAAGCCGGTCTCGTGCGTCCAGACATGGGTGCAGCCGGGGCACTGGAGGTGGAGCAGGCTGCCCTTGTTGGAGAGCAGGTAGCGCCAGTGCAGGGAGCAGGTCCGGCGCTGCGCGCACGGCTCGCAGTCCCGGGTGTCCGCACAGCCGGGGCAGGGGATCCACGCCCGGCGGCCGATGTCGGCCTGCGGGTCAAGCGGCAGCATGGCCGCCCCCGCGCACGGGCAGGACCCCGGCCGCCACCAGGTCGTCGTAGAGGCGCTGCTGCTCCGCGTCGAGGCCGGAGTAGAGCAGGTCGTACGCCTGCTCCTCCCCTCTGAGCACCTCCAGCGGGTCCCAGTCGGGGCCGAGCGCGGCCATCACCTGGGCGCGCCGGAGGATCTCCTGCGAGGTGAGGTCGACGGAGAAGTCGACCGTGTCTGCGGGCGGTGTGGAGTGGTGCGTGGACATGACGCCGAACTTAGGTAACCCTTCCTTCCCGGTCAAGGGAGGGTGCGCGGAGTCACATCCGCCCCCCTGGTCCTCGGCCCGGCCGTCCGCCGGGGCTCGCGCGCGGCGTTCCGCAACGCCGCCGCCGGCCGGACCGGGCCGCATCGCGCTGAATCGTTTCGCCAGCTCAGGGCGGCATCGCGGGCCAGGATGCCGGGGAGCCTCAGGGGGACCGACGGCTCCGGATACCGCGCCGCGCCGCAGCCGGGACGCCGTCCGCGGCACCGTCACGCCTGGAGGAACCCCATGAGCACACCCCAGTGGAGGCAGCTCACCGACCACCTCATGAGCGTCCCCGAGCAGGTCTACGAAGGCTGGAACAGCCGGGACGGCTGGGACAACTACACACGCTGGGGAGAGGAGTTCGGCGAGAACGGCGTCGCCTGGTGCGTGATCTTCGACTGGTGCATGTACCACGACACCGGCCTCGACGCGATCGTGCCGAAGGTCGACAACGTGAGCGCCTTCGCCGCGTGGGCCAAGGCACGCGGCCAGTGGTCCGACTACCCCTCCGTCGGCGCCTGGGTCGACTTCGGCGACGGCGCCCACACCGAGATCGTCACGGGCTTCGACGCCGATACCGTGTACACCAAGGGCGGCAACAGCATCCGGTCCGGATCCGTCGACCGCGGCCAGGGCAACGGCGTCTGGTCGCACTCCAATCCGCGCCGCAGCAGCTACGTCACCGGCTACTTCGCCCCCCGCTACCCCGACGGGCAGTGCCCGCCCACCGCGGACCCCGGCGATCCGCGCGGCGGCGCCGCGGTCACGGGCTGGCGGTGGTCCCCGCCCGCGGGCGCCTTCGAGCCGTTCCCCGGTGCCGGGTTCTTCACCGCCGGCCGGCGCAGCCCGATCGTCGCCGCCCTGCACGACCGGCTCGTGGCCGTCGGCTGCGACCGCTACGCGAGCTCGGCGGACGCCGACGTCTGGGGGCCGGGCGACGTCCGCTCCTACCGGGCCTGGCAGCGCACGCTCGGCTACACCGGCGCCGACGCCGACGGCATCCCCGGTTCCACGTCCTGGGCCAGGCTCCAGGTGCCCCGCGTCGAGGACTGACGCGGGGCGGATCCGACGGGCGGTCAGGGCGGACGGTCAGTACGAGTGGTCGACCGTGACGTCCGCCGACAGCCGCAGCGCCTCCTCGGCCGGCGCCCCGCGCATGCCCAGCAGGGTGAGCGTGAGGGCGTCGATCACGGTGAGGTGGGCCAGCCGGCTGGCGACGGTCTCCAGTCCGAACACCAGGTCCTGGCCGCCCGCGACCAGCGTGCAGTCGCCCACCTCGCTCAGCGGCGAACGGGCGTAGCTGGTGAGGGCGACGACCTTGGCCCCGGCCCGCCGGGCGCGGCGGGCGGCGTCGACCGTGCTGCGCGTGGCGCCCGTGTGGCTGACGGCCAGGCAGACCCCGTCGGGCGGCAGCTGCGAGGCGACCAGCTGGGCGGTCAGCGGGTCGGCCGGGGCGTCGACGGCGAAGCCGAGTGCGCGCAGCCGGTACGCGGTGTCCAGCGCGACCGCGCCGGACAGTCCCGCGCCGACCACCAGGACCCGGGGGGCCGCCCCGACCAGCCCGGCCGCGGTGCGCAGCCGCTCGGGGGTCACGGTCACGGCCACGCCGTCCAGCGCCTCCCGGGCCGCGCGGACCGTGTCACCGAGCGCGCGGGCGGCCGGGTCCCGTTCCCGGGAGGGCTCCGGCGCGGGTGCCTGGCGGGCCGCGGCGATCTTCAGTTCCTGGTAGCCGCGGAAGCCCAGCCGCTGGCAGGCGCGGACGACGGAGGAGGGTGCGGTGCCGGCCAGGGCCGCGACGTCGCTGACGCTGAGGCGCACCAGCTCCGGGCCCTGGTCGAGCACGACCCGCGCCACCCGCGCCTCGGTGTCGCGCAGTTCGGACAGGTGGGCCCGGATGTGGGCGGCGAGCCCACCCCCCACCGTGGAATCGATTTCCATGGAGCTAACCTAACAAGGAAATGTGTTCCACGCCGACCGGTGGAGAGCGACCGTGCCCGTACCCCTGCCGTCCCTGACGGGCTCGGCCGCCGTGCCCCTCGTCGTCCTCGCCTCGGCGGTGCTGCACGCCGTCTGGAACGGCCTCGCCCACGGCCTGCGCGACAAACTGGCGGGCTTCACGCTCATCAGCCTCGCCTCCGCCGGCTGCGGGGCCGTCCTGGTCTGCTTCGCCCCGCTCCCCGACCCGGCGGCCTGGCCCTACATCGCGGCCTCCGCCGCCCTCCAGGTCGCCTACCAGCTGCTGCTCCTGCGCGCCTACCAGCTGGGCGACTTCGGCCAGATGTACCCCACCGCCCGCGGCACCTCACCGCTGGTGGTGGCCCTGGTCTCCACCACCCTCCTCGGCCACTCCCTGCCCCTCGGCCGCGCCCTGGGGATCGCGGTGATCTCCTGCGGCCTGGCCGCGCTCGCCCTCGCCGACGGGCTGCCGGGGCGCGCCCAGCTGCCGGCCCTGGCCGCCGCCCTCGGCACCGGCGTGATGATCGCCTCCTACACCCTGGTCGACGGCAGCGGCGTGCGCGTCTCCGGCAGCGTCTTCGGCTACATCGCCTGGCTGTTCCTGTGCCAGGGACTGGTCCTCCCGCTGATCGCCCGGGCCCGCCGGGGTCCCGCCCTGTTCGCCACGCTGCGACCGCTGTACGGGCGCGGCCTGGCGGGCGGGCTGCTCTCGCTGCTGGCGTACGGGCTGGTCGTCTGGGCGCAATCGCGCGGCGACCTGTCCACGATCGCCGCGCTGCGGGAGACCAGCATCGTCTTCGGCGCCCTGATCGGGGCGGTGGTGTTCCGTGAGCGGCTCGGCCACCGGCGCATCACCGCCAGCCTCACCGTCCTGGCGGGCATCGCGGTGCTGCAGCTCGCCGCCGGCTGATCAGGCGGGGGTGAGGAGCTCCTCGTGCGCGCCGTCGAGGACGAAGCCGTTGTCGAAGCGGACGCGGACCGTGACCCGGCTCCCCGCGCCGTGGAAGGCGGTCCATTCGGCTTCCAGGGCCGCGACCTCCTCTTCCAGCCGCTTCCTGCTCGCGGCGGGCATCGTGTGGCCGTAGTCGCCCAGCAGCGACTTCAGCCGCTCGTACTCGAGGACGGCGTGGCCGGGCGGCCGCTGCCCCTCCACCCGCTCCACCGTGCCCTCGGTGCCCGCCGCCAGGGACAGGAACCCGACGACGGCGTCGCCCGGCCGCGCGACCGCCTCGGCCAGCCCGATGTCCACGGCCAGCCTCACCCGCAGCCCTTCCTCCAGGGTCATCGTCGCCTCGCCCCTCTCCTCGCCCGCCGCCCCAGGCGGTGACCTGCGGCAAGGCCATTATCGACGGGCGGACTACCGGCGGTGGCCCCCGAGTCCGGTCAGCAGGACGTCCAGGGCCAGGTCGGTGGCCTCCGCCAGCGGGGTGTCGTCGAGGAGGGAGCCCACGGCCAGGGTGGCCAGGCCGTGCACCGTGGAGAAGGCGACCTGGGCGAGGCGGGCCGGGTCCCCCGGGCGGACGAGGCCCTCGGCCTGGGCCCGGGCGATCAGTTCGGCGGTGGTGTCGAGGCTGCGGTGTCCCAGCTCCCTGAGTTCGGCGCTGGAGTCCTCGGCGTGCTTGGCGCTGAACATCAGGTCCAGCAGGGGCGCGTGGCCGACGGCGAACTCCACGTACGCCCGGCCCAGGGCCGCCAGCCGCGCCGGTACGGGCCCGGGCTCCTCGGCGGCGCCCCGCAGGCGCTCGTTCAGCCGGGTGAAGCCGCTGACGGCGAGGGCGTCGAGCAGGGCCTGCCGGTCGCGGAAGTGGCGGGACGGCGCGGCGTGGCTCACGCCGAGGTCGCGGGCCAGGGCGCGCAGGGACAGGCCGTCCGCGCCCGACTCGGCCAGAACGGTCTCCGCGCGCTCCAGCAGAGCGGCCCTGAGGTTGCCGTGGTGGTAGGGCCCCTCGGTCAAGGCGGGCTCCCCTCTCCTGATGTTGTCATTGACTACAATGATGGCGCCGCCTACATTCGAATCCATTCGACACGTGGAAACGGAGCAGCCGACGATGCCTATGACATACCAGGGAACCGTGGCCCTGATCACCGGGGCGAGCGCGGGCCTCGGTGTCGAGTTCGCCCGCCAGTGGGCCGAGCGCGGAGCGGACCTCGTCCTGGTCGCCCGCCGCCTCGACCGGCTCGAAGGGCTCGCGGCGCAGCTGGAGAAGCGCTACGGCGTCACGGCCCACGTGATCGCCGCCGACCTCGCCCTGCCCGGCGCCGCGGCGGCGCTGCGCGCGGAACTCGACTCCCGCGGGATCACCGTGCAGACCCTGGTGAACAACGCCGGCTTCGGCAGCCACGGGCCCGTCGCCCGGCAGGACCCCGCGCAGATCAACGAGATGATCCAGCTGAACGTCGTGGCCGTCGCCGAGCTCACCCGGGCCTTCCTGCCCGACCTCGCGGCCGACGGCCGGGGCGCCCTGGTCACCGTCGCGAGCGCGGCCGCGTACCAGCCGACCCCGGCGATGGCCGTCTACGGCGCGACCAAGGCCTTCGTCCTGAGCTTCACCGAGGCCGTCGCCTACGAGACCCGCCACTCCCCCCTGCGGGTGCTCGCCGTGTCGCCGGGGCCGGTCAGCACCGAGTTCTTCGACGTCGTCGGCAGCCGGGACGCGGCCGTCGGCCGGATGGCCACCCCCGAGCAGGTGGTGACCGCCGCGCGGCGCGCGCTGGAGCGGAGCTCGACGCCGCCCAGCATCGTCGCGGGCCTCGCCAACCGCGTCTCCGCCGTCGCCGCCGCCCTGACGCCCCGGCGCGTCACCCTGGCCGTGTCGGGGCGGATCCTGAAGGCCTGACGAAGGCCTGACGAAGGCCTGCCCGCACGCCGGCGGGCCCCCGGACGGCCGGGGGCCCGCCGGGTCGTCGGGGCCGTCAGTGCGCGGTGATCTGCTGGAGCGCGGCTCCCTGGTAGCGGGCGCCCGCGTTCCAGAGGATGAAGGACTCCATCTTGTTGGCCTCGGCGGCCTTGATCTGCGCGGCCACCTCGGCCGGCCCGTAGGTGCTGCCCATCGAGAAGTCCTGCAGCCACGGGACGATCTCGGTCTGCGTCCCCTTGGCCAGGCGGGCGAAGTCGGCGAGCGAACGCTGCACGATCGCGTACGGGGAGGTGTCGGGCTGTGCGACGCCGTACTCCCCCGGTGCCCAGTGGGACGGGTAGACCATCGGTGCGATGTAGTCGGTGACCTTGACCAGCGCCCCGATGTCCTGGGCGATCTCGGTGGGCCGGGTCGCGGCGATCCCGAAGACGGAGACGCCCAGGTACTTGGCCTGGGGACGCAGCGCGGTGCGGGTGTCGGCGACGAACGAGGTGATGGACTGCTCGGGCGTGGCGGCGCCGATGCCGGGGAAGCGCATCTGCGTCAGCGGGCCGTCCGGGCGGCGCACGTAGTCGTAGAGGATGTCGTCGAAGCCGAGCCCGGCCGCCTCGACCGCCAGGTCCTGGTTGTACTTGCGGACCACGGGGTTCGCGAAGTTGGTGAAGGACAGGGCTCCGTAGTGGCCGCCGTCGTAGGGCTGGCCGGACGGGGTCAGCACGAGCTGGTCGGACTTCCCCTCCTTCCAGGAGGCGGCGGCGAGCTTGGGGTCGCGGAAGGCCACGATGCGGCCGATGACCTGGGCTCCGGCGGCGTGGAGCTCGTCGATCGCCTTGCGGGCGTCGTAGTAGCCCTTGGCCGCGCCGATCCGGCGGGCCAGCGGAACCTGCGAGGCGTACCCGACCTCGCCGTCCTCGTCCTTGACGTCCAGTTCGACCGCGTTGAGCTTGCCGCTGCGCACCAGGGCCAGGACGCCGCCGCGCAGCGAGTCGTCGCCCCAGCCGATGGCGGTGATGTGCGCGGCCCGGATCATGGGGCGGCGGCCGCGGGCGGAGACGCTCTTGGAGGTGGTGTTGCCCGCGCGGTCCACGGCGGTGACCGTGACGAGGGGGGTGCCCTTGGGGACCGTGACCCGGAAGGCCCCGGCCTTGTCGAGGGGGACCTTCTTGCCGTTGACGGTGACCTCGGCGTCGGTGGAGGCGCTGCCCGTGACGGCCACGGGCGCGGCCGGGTCCTTGACCTGGGGGTCGGTCACCTTCAGCTCGGGCGGGGTGGTGTCCACGCTGAAGCCCACGACCGTGCGGTGCGAGGCGAAGGGCAGGCTGCCGACACCGTCCACCACCAGGGTGTGGGAGCCCTCCTTGAGGGGCGGGAGGGCGAGTCTCAGCCGGGCTCCCTCGGGGGTGAGGGCCACGGGCGCGCCGTCCAGGGTGGCGTGCAGTCCACTGCCGCCGCCGGGCGCGCCCGCGGCGAGGTAGGCGCTGACCTGCGCAGCCGCGCGGCCGCCGAGGACGGCGCCGTCGCTGACGCCCTCGATGCCGGGTCCGGGGGCGAGGAAGGTCCAGGCCCCGAAGCCCGCCCCGGCCAGCGCGAGGGCCCCGGTCGTCGCTATGAGGGCACGCCGGCGGGCCGGGCGGCGGAGGCGGGAGGAGTGGCCGGAGCGGGGTATGCGGGTGCGGGACATCGTGACGTCCTTCGTGCCGGGGGGCGTGGTGGTGGCCGGATGTTGCCTCCATTCCTTTCCGCTGCGCGCCCCGGCCGCCGCGTTCCGCCGACATTTCACGCGAACGGCCGTGAACGGGCCCGGCGTGGCGGCTACGCCATGCAGGGGACAGTGCGGTATGCGGGCCCCTGTGGCCGGTAGGTATGGCGCGACACCTTCGCCTGGAGAGGCTCCCGATGCGCCACCCCCTCGTCCCGCTCGGCGCCCTGGCCGGCGCCGCCGCCCTGCTCGCCACCGGCTGTTCGACCGGGTCCGCGCCGGCCGCCGGGCAGCCCCCGGCCGCCGCGTCGGCGGCGGCCGCTCCCGTCGCCGCCCCCAGGAGCCCGGCCGAGGTCGGCGCCAACGAACTCGGCCGGGTGCCGGTGCTGATGTACCACCAGCTCACCGCGAAGCCGGCCAGTGTCTACGACCGCACCCCGGCCGACTTCAGGGCGGAGCTGGAGCGCCTCGCGCGGGAGGACTACGTGCCGGTGACCGCACGGGACTTCCAGACGGGCCGCATCGACATCCCGGCCGGCGCGCACCCGGTGGTCCTGACCTTCGACGACTCGACCAACAGCCAGGTGCGGCTCGGGGCGGACGGCGCTCCGGCGCCGGACACCGCCGTCGCCATCCTGGCGGAGACGGCGAAGAGGCATCCGGCGTTCAAGCCGGTGGCGACGTTCTTCGTCAACGCGGACGCCTTCTCGGCGACGGGCCCCGCCAAGGCCCTGACCTGGCTGAAGGACCACGGGTACGAGGTCGCCAACCACACCGACCGGCACGAGAACCTGCGCTCCCTGGACCGGGCGGGCGCCGAGCGGGCGATCTCGGCCGGCCAGCAGGCGATCGAGAAGGCCCTGCCCGGGACCCCGGTCACCTCGCTCGCCCTGCCCTTCGGCGCCATGCCCGAGCCGGCCGGGACCGCCGTGCGGGGGACGGGATACCGCTACGACGGGGTGTACCTCGTGGGGGCCAACCCGTCGGTCTCGCCGTTCGCGAAGTCCTTCACCCCCGGTGCCATCCCCCGGATCCGCTCGGCGGGCCCGAAGGACGAGGACGCCGAGTTCGGTTCCTCGCGCTGGCTGGACAAGCTCGCCGCGGGCGGCGACCGGTACGTCTCGGACGGCGACCCGGCCACCGTCTCCTTCCCGCGCGCCGCCCTGAACGAGCTCGCGCCCGCCTTCGCGCAGCGGGCCCGGCCGTACTGAACCCCGCCCCGCGCGGGCGCCGTTCAGCCGCGGACGTGCAGTCCGAAGCCGCTGCGTCCCGCGGGCTCCAGTCCCTCCTTCAGGTGCAGGGAGGGGAGTTCGTAGTCGCCGAAGTTCTGCCGCCGGAAGGCGATCGGCTCGGTCGACTCCAGGGTGAGCAGGCGCTGCACCCAGGCCTCGGCGACGGCCGGGTACTCCTCGTCGGTCATCCGGTCCGTGCCGTAGAGGACGAACGGCGGCAGCACCTCGATGCCCGGGTAGTAGAGGATCCCGTGGTGGATCGGGAACAGCAGGTCGTCGATGGGGCCGTTGATGCCGCGGGCGGCGTAGTGCGGCTCCGGGCCGCCGGCGGTCACCGACAGCACGGCCCTGCGGCCCCCGAGGGTGCCCTCGCCGAACCGCTCCCCGTACTTGGAATCGCTGTGCTCGCCGACCCCGTAGGCGAAGCGGTAGGTGAACACCCGGTCCACCCAGCCCTTGAGGATGGCGGGCATCGAGTACCACCACAGCGGGAACTGGAAGATCACCGTGTCGGCCCAGAGCAGCTTCTCCTGCTCGGCGCGGACGTCGGGGGTGAGCTCCCCGGCGTCGAAGGCCCGGCCGGAGTCCAGGGCCACCTTCAGCGGGCTCGACGCGTGGTCTCCGTAGTCCCCGGCGTCCACGACCGCCTTCCAGCCCATCGCGTACAGGTCGCTCACCCGGACCTCGTGGCCGGCGCCCTCCAGGGTGGACACGGCGAGGTCCTTCAGGGCGCCGTTGAGCGAGCGGGGCTCGGGGTGGGCGTGGACGATCAGCGTCTTCATGACGGCTCCTTCGGTTCGGATGTCCCCGATCCTGGCCGCCGCGCCGCCCGCCGTTCAGGGGCTCCGCTTCCGTAGGACGGGGCTTCCTGGTACTGGCAGGGCCACCCTCGCGGGCAGCGGCGCGGCGATACTGGGGCGCATGGACGATCTCGCGGGCTTCCTGCGGACCCGGCGCGCCCGGGTCGACCCGGCGGCCGCCGGCATTCCCACCGACAGCCGCCGCCGGGTCGAGGGGCTGCGCCGGGAGGAGGTCGCGCACCTGTCGGGCGTCAGCGTGGACTACTACGTGCGCCTGGAGCAGGGCCGCGCGACCCAGCCCTCCGAGCAGGTCCTCGACGCGCTCGCCCGTGTCCTCGGCCTGGACGAGACCGAGCGCGGGCACCTGTACCGCCTCGCCCGGCAGCGCCGCCGGCGGGCGAAGGCGCCGGGCGGGCGGGTCCGGCCGGAACTGCTGCGCGTGCTCGGGCTGGTGACGGGCGCGCCCGCGCTGGTGATGGACCACCGGCTGGACGTGCTCGCCGGGAACCGGCTGGCCGGGCTCCTGTTCGGGCGGCCGCTGCCGTCGCTGAACATCGCCCGGCACCTCTTCCTGGAGGAGGCCGAGCACGGTCTGTACGCGGACTGGGAGTCGTGCACCCGCGACGTCGTCGGGCACCTGCGCCTGGCCGCCGGCACCCACCCCGACGACCCGCGGCTGGCCTCGCTGATCGGCGATCTGGCCATGGGCAGCGAACGCTTCCGCCGCCTCTGGGCCCGTGCGGACGTGCGGGCCCGTACGCACGGGCGCAAGGCGTACCGGCATCCGCTGGTCGGGCCGATGGAGCTGCACCAGGAGAACTTCGCGCTGCCCGACGGGTCCGGCATGGAGCTCGTGGTGCTCTCGGCGGCCCCCGGCAGCCCCGCCGAGGACGGGCTGCGGCTGCTCGCGGCCCTGGACGCGGACGGCGGGGGCCCGGCGGAGGCCGGCCCGTCGCAGCACCGCTCGCCGGCGGTCACCGACCGCTAGCCGCCCCCGGACCGGATCGGCCGCTGCCGTCCGGGGGCCGGCCCAGGCGTACGGCGAGGGCGGCGATGTCGTCGTCGAGGCCGCCCCTGCTGTGGTGGAGGAGGTCGCGGTGCAGGGCCCTGAGCAGTTCGCGGGGCGGGGTGGGGGGCTGGCCGCCCATCCAGGCGGCCAGCGGGAAGAACTCGCCGTCGCGGGCCCGGGTTTCGGCGATGCCGTCGGTGTAGAGGAGCAGCAGGTCGCCCGGGCCGGTGCCGAAGGTGTCCACGTGGTACTGGCCGCCGAGCAGCTCCGCGAGGCTCAGCAGGGGTGAGGGGGTCTCGGATTCGAGGACGCGGAGTCCGGCGCCGTTCAGGAGCAGTGGGGGCGGGTGTCCGCAGTTGAGGATGTCGATCCGGCCGCCCCCGTGCGGGATCTCGGCGAGCAGGGCGGTGGCGAACCGCTCCAGCGACCCGTCGGGGGCGAAGGCGGCGTTGTAGCGGGTGCTGCTGGCGTCCAGTCTGCGGGCGACGTCCACCAGGTCGGCCTCGTCGTAGGCCGCCTCCCGGAAGGCGTTCACGATCGCCGCGGCCGCTCCGACGGCCGGCAGGCCCTTGCCGCGGACGTCGCCGATGAGCAGCCTGACCCCGTACGGGGTGTCGACCACCTCGTAGAAGTCCCCGCCGATCCGGGCCTCCGCCGCGGCCGCGAGGTACAGCGATTCGATCTCCACGTCGCCCAGGCGGCGGGGCAGGGGGCTGAGCACCACCTGCTGGGCCGCTTCGGCCACGAGCCGCACCTGGAAGAGGGTGCGTTCCCGCTGGAGGCGCAGGTGGCTGCCGTAGGCGGCGGCCACGGTGACGGCGATGATCCCGGCCGCCGTCCACCACGTCCCGAGGTCGGGGAAGACCAGGCTGAGGCCGATCATCAGCAGCAGGCAGACCGTCCCGAGCAGGACGGTCGGGAGGACCGGCCACATCGCGGCGGCCAGGGCGGGCGCTGCCGGGAGGAGCCGGCTGAAGGCCAGCTCCGGCGGGGTGGCGTAGGCCAGGCTCGCGATCACGACGGTCAGGACGACCGGTGACAGCCGCACGAGGCGCCCCCGACCGGAGCGCCGGGGGAGCCGCGGCCGTCCGGACTCGATCACCCTGTCAGGATATCCATGCAATGCGGGCATAGCGCCCTGAATGGATCGGGATGGTCCGCGCGCATCGAGGACGGAGGGTGTCCGCATACGGGTCTAGCGTGGGCCCGAACCTGTCCTGTCCGCTCCGATCCGAAGGGACGGCCCACGGCGGCCCCCGCGCCGCCCGGCACCCGACATGACCGTGACCCGACCGAAGATCACCGACGAGCACCGCCGGAGCCTGCTCACCGCCCGCCACCGGCTCACCCCGGCGCTGCGGGCCGAGACGCCCGAGCAGGTCGCCGACGCGCTGGTCGCCCTGCACGCCACGGACGCGGCCACCGTCCACCTCAGCCTGACCGCCCGCCTGGCGACCCCGTCGGCGGCCGAGGTGGAGCGGGCCCTGTACACCGACCACACCCTGGTGCGGATGCTGTGCATGCGCCGGACCATGTTCGTCGTCCCGCGCGCGCTGGCGCCCGTGGTCGACGCGTCCACCGCCCGCGCCGTCGCGGCCCGGGAACGCCGCAACCTCCTCAAGGTGCTGGGCGAGCAGCTCGGCCACGACGCGCGCTGGCTGGCGGCCACCGAGGAGGCCGTCCTCGCCGCCCTCGGCGGGCGCGGGGAGGCCTCCGCGGCCCAGCTCGCCGCGGCCGTGCCCGGGCTGCGCGAGCAGATCGTCATGGCGCCGGGCAAGCCGTACGAGTCCAGACCGCGCCTGACCAGCCGCGTCCTGTCGGTCCTGGCCGCCGAGGGCCGGATCCGCCGCGGCCGCCCGCTGGGCACCTGGGCTTCCTCCCAGTTCCGCTGGACGCTCGCCGAGCCCCATGACGAGCTTCCCGCCGAACAGGCCCGGGCCGACCTGGCCACCGCCTACCTCGGCGCCTTCGGGCCCGTCACCACCGAGGACCTGCGGTGGTGGACCGGCTGGACCCTGACCGACACCCGCAAGGCCCTCGCCCGCACCCCCGCCGTCGAGGCGGAGCTGGACTGCGGCCCGGGCCACGCCCTGCCCGAGCACGTCGAGGCCCCGGCGGCCCCCCGGCCGGGCGCGGCCCTGCTGCCGGCGCTCGACCCGACCCCCATGGGCTGGCGGCACCGCGACTGGTACCTCGACCCCGCCCACGTCCCCGAGCTGTTCGACCGCTACGGCAACGTCGGGCCCACCGTGTGGTGGGACGGCCGGATCGTCGGCGGCTGGGCCCAGCGCCCGGACGGCGAGATCGTCACCCGGCTCCTGCCGGGCGTCCGCACCGGCCGCGAGACCGAGCGGGCGGTCGCGGCCGAGGCGCAGCGGCTGGCCTCGTTCTTCGGCGACACCCGCGTCCGCCCCAGCTTCCGCACCCCGCTGGAACGGCGCCTCGCGGACGGGGGGTGAACCCGGGCGGTCAGGGACGGAAGCGCAGGGGGTGGTCCGCCGGTACCTCCACGACGGCGATCCGTACGCCGTCGGGGTCCGCGATCCACATCTCGATCAGCCCCCAGGGCTCGCGCACGGGTGGCCGCAGCACTTCGGCGCCCCGTTCCCGCAGCTCGCGGTGGGCCGCCTCCACGTCCTCGACCTGGAGCCACAGCCGCAGCCCCGGCGCGGGCGGGGCGTCGGCGCGGCCCGAGACCTCCAGGAACCCGCCGCCGAGGAAGTAGACCGTGCCCCGTTCGGGACCGGTCCCGAACTCGCGGTACACCGCGAGGCCGAGGGTGGTGCCGTAGAAGGCGCGGGAGCGCTCGGGGTCGGTCGGAGTCAACAGGATCCTGCCACCCAGTACGTGAACCATGCACCCACTGTGCCGCACACCCGGGTCCGAGGGGGGCGGACTCCTGTGAGAAGGTCGGTGCCCGGTCCGAGCCGGGACGGCGACGGGAGGCGGCATGGACGCGGCGGTGGTGCTGGTGGCGGACGACGACGCCGCCATCCGGCGGTCGCTGGAACGCGGGCTGCGGCTGAGCGGTTTCACCGTGGTCCTCGCCGAGGACGGGCCCGCCGCACTCGCGCAGGTGGACGCCCGGGCGCCCGACGTGCTCGTCCTGGACGTGTCCATGCCGGGGCTCACGGGGACCGAGGTGTGCCGGAGCCTGCGGGCGCGCGGCGACGAGACCCCCGTGCTGATGCTGTCGGCCCTGGACGAGCTGGCCGACCGGGTGGCCGGCCTGCAGGCCGGAGCCGACGACTACCTCGTCAAACCCT
>NZ_JBHVUQ010000186.1:0-13720 GCF_042884105.1 Streptomyces sp. NPDC058157 | reverse complement strand
GTCGAGGATCCCCATCACGGCCTGGGCCGTCACCGATTTCCCGGAACCGGACTCGCCGAGCACGGCGAGGGTCTCGCCCGCGTCCACCGAGTAGGGCGCCTATCGTCGGAGGTATGAGCGAGACCGTCGTGGTGTACGAGTACGACCGGCCCGGTGCGGCGCACCCCGCCGGGGAGCCCGCGCCCGGGGACGTGCTGCGCGTGCACGCGGCGTCCACCGCCCCGGGCCGGCACGACGTGCGCGGCCCGCGGACCCTCTGCGGCAAGGACACCTTCGCCATGGAGACGGCCTCCTGGCGGCCCTCCGAGCACCCCGGCTCGCCCTGGTACCCCGAGGCGTACGCGGACCGGGTCTGCCCCGCCTGCGCGGACGCCGCCGACGGGGGATGAGGGGGGACGGTCAGCGGCCGGGGGCCATGTCGTAGGTGACCCACATGGTGCGGGTGGCGACCTGGTCGTACTTGGACCGGGCCCGGTGGTTGTCGTCGGCGGTGATCCACCGCACGACGCTCCAGCCGCGCTCCGCCGCGAGCTCGCCCAGGGCGCCCAGCAGCAGGTCGGCCGCGCCGCAGCCGCGGTGCTCGGGGGCCACGAACAGGTCGTCCAGGAAGCAGCCGGTCGTCGCGGACAGCGGGCGGGCGAACGGGCGGTAGTGGGCGAGGCCGAGCAGCCGGCCCGCGGCGTCCTCGGCGACCAGGGCGCCCGTCTCGTGCGCGGGGTCGTTGATCCAGGCCCAGACCGTCGCGGCGGCCTCCTCGGTCTGCTCCACCCCGTAGAAGTCGGCGTAGCCGCGGTACAGGGTCCGCCACTGGTCGAAGTCACCGGGCTGGGCGGCGCGGACCAAGATGTCTGACATGTGCGGTGTCTCCCGGGGTCGGTGTACGGGGAACCGATCCTGCCGGAGCGCCCCGGCCTCGGATGCGCCGCCGTGTCCAAAGCCGGGCGCGCTCCGCTACGCCGTGGACAGGGGGGGGCGGACGCGGCGGAGCCCGGTCCGGCGTGGCGCCGGACCGGGCCCCTGGGGGTGCCGCGGGGTCGGTCAGCTCACCTGGAGGGTGACGTCGTCGACCACGAAGGAGGTCTGGAGGGACTGGTCCTCCACACCCTGGAACCGAAGGGTGACGGTCTGCCCGGCGAACTGGGAGACGTCGTAGCTCTTGAGCGTGTAGCCGGAGCCCGCGTCCGCGTTGGAGAGGGTCTCCAGGGTCTGGCCGCCCACCGAGACGGTGAACGTGTCGTAGACGGCGGGATCGGTCTCGTCGGTGTCGATGTGCAGGTAGAAGGCGAGGCGGGCCGAGGAGCAGCCGGCCGGGAGGGTCAGCGACTGCGAGGCGCTGTCGGTGCGCGGGGAACCCCAGCCGTTCAGCCACGCCATGTAGGCGCCGGAGTGCGGGGTCTCCCCGGCCTGGTTGGTGATGACCCCGGAGGTGGTGCTCCAGGGGCTCGCGCCGTTCTCGAAGCCGCCGTTGGCGACGACCTGGGCCGGGGTGCAGCTGCCGCCGCCCCCGCTGACGGTCAGGGTGTAGGTGGTGCTGTGGGTGGCGGTGCCGGTACCGGTCACCGTCAGGGTGTACGTGCCGGGGGCGGTGCCCGCGGCGACCTGGACGGTGAGGGTGGCCGACTGGCCGGACTGCACGGAGGACGGGCTGACGGAGGCGGTGACGCCGGCCGGGGCGCCCGAGACGGTCAGGGCGACGTTCTGGGGGCTGCCGCTGACGGTGGTGGTGTTCACCGTCGAGGTGACGCTGCCGCCCGGGGCGGCGGTGCCGGCGGCGGGGGAGGTGGCGACGGAGAAGTCGGAGGCGGGGGTGCCGCTGCCGACGGCCTGCTTCCAGATGGCGTAGGCGACCCCGTCGGCGCTGCGGTCCAGGACCGTGGCGCTGATGTTGCTCGGGGTGTCACAGGCGCTGTGGTAGCAGGAGTCGTACGCCGCGTTCGCGGTACCGCCCCACTTCGAGGCCTGCGCCGAGGTCTTGCGAGCGCTGGCGCCGGCCGCGTAGCCGGAGGTGGGGATGCCCGCCTGCTGGAAGGAGTAGTCGTCACTGCGGCCCTGGCCCTCGGTGTTCTCCTCGGGGGCGAGGTTCAGCGAGGTCCAGTACGCCTTGAGGGGCGCGGCCGTGGTGGAGTTGAGGTTGTTGATGAAGTAGCCGCCGTTGGGCGAGCCGACCATGTCGAAGTTGTAGTAGCCCTTGATGGCGGCGCGCTGGGCGCTGCCGAGCTGGCCGACGTAGAACTTCGAGCCGTTGAGGCCCTGTTCCTCGTCGGTCCACCAGGCGAAGCGCACGTGCTTGGTCATGGTGGGGTTCTTCTGGGCCAGGACCAGCGCGTTCTCCAGCAGGGTGGCCGAGCCGGAGCCGTTGTCGTTGATGCCCGGGCCGGCGGAGACGCTGTCGAGGTGGGCGCCGAACATCACGGTCTGGTCGTCGGGGCCGCCCGGCCAGTCGGCGATCAGGTTGTTCGAGGGGTAGGTGCAGGAGGTGCAGGACTGCTCGCTGACGGTGTAGCCGGCGGCCTGGAGCTTGCCCTTGATATACGCGAGGGACTGCGTGTGGCCGCCGCTGCCGGCGCGGCGGTTGCCGCCGTTCTGCGAGGCGATGGTGCCCAGCTGGTTCAGGTGGGCCTGGACGTTGGCCGCGCTGATGTCCGGCGGGGTGGTGGGGTCGGGCTGGCCGCCGCCTACGGTCAGGGCGTAGTCGGCGGTGTGCGCGAGGGTGGCGCCCTGGCCCTTGACGGTGACCGTGGACGGGCCGGGGGCCGAGGTGGAGCTCGCGGTCAGGGTCAGGGTGGAGGACTGGCCGGACTGCACGGTGGCCGGGTTGAAGGAGGCGGTGACCCCGGCGGGCAGGCCGCTCGCGGAGAGGGTGACCTGCTGGGCCTGGCCGGTGGTGGTGCTGGTGGCGACGGTGGTGGTCACCGAGGCGCCCTGCTGCACGCTGCCCGAGGCCGGGTTGAGGGTGAGCGAGAAGTCACCCTGTCCGCTGGGGGAGCAGGTGGGGTCGCCGGACTGGGCGGGCACGCTGATGGCGTCCCAGGCGGCCTTGGTCTTGTTGAACAGGTCGCAGGAGGCGTCGAGGGACTTGGCGGAACTCAGCGTCGCCGTCCGGTACTTCTTGTACGACATGCTGCTGGTCTTGAGCAGCATGCCGCCGTAGAAGACCTTGCCGGCGTTCTGGATGCCCACGCCGGTGACCGTGGACTGGTTGCAGGTGCTGCTGCTCGGCTTGCCGCCGCCGGGGTTGCTGCCCTCGGCCAGCAGGTAGAACCAGTGGTTCAGGGGCCCCGCGGCCGCGTGCACCTCGGTGTTCGGTATCGAGGAGCTGTAGCAGGACGGGTCGTTGTTGACCGCCGAGGGGTTGTACATGTTCCGGATCGGGCCCCGGCCCTGGAGGTTGATCATCTCGCCGACGGTGTAGTCGGGGGTGTCGTACGGGGAGGGCTCGTTGGCGTAGGCCTCGGTCAGCGCGCCGAAGATGTCGCCGGTGCCCTCGCCCAGCCCGGACTCCTGGCCGCTGGTGCCGCCGGGGGTGTTGGTGTCGATGGCGTGCCCGTACTCGTGGCCCACCACGTCGATGCCGGCGATCCACTCGTTGGCGCTGTTGTGGCCGATGGTGACGGAGCTGCCGTCCCAGTACGCGTTGAGGTCGCTCAGCCCGACCTTGCCGGGGAAGCTGCGGCCGTTGCCGTCCACGCCGCTGCGGCCGAGCCACTGGCGGAGCATGTCCCACTGCTTCTGCGCGGCGAACATCAGGTCCGTGCACCCGGTCTCCTTGGAGGTCGGGTTGCCGGTGCCCCAGGAGTCCGAGGACTTCGAGAAGACGGTGCCGGTGCCGTAGTCCTGGCAGCTCAGACCCGGGCGGTTCGGGTCGCGCAGGGAGTACGTGCCGCCGGACGCGGTGGTGTCGATCGCCAGCGGGTTCGGACCGTTCCACTTGCTGTTGCCGGTGCCCGCGACGACCTCGTCCCAGCGGTCGACGACCTTGCCGGTCCGGGCGTCCACGTAGACGTGCATCCGGCTGGGCGCCGTCTTCGTCGAGCCGGTCAGGACCGTCTCCCAGGCCAGCACCGGCTTGTCGTCCTTGAGCCGGACCACCAGGCGGCTGCTCTCGACCTTGTCCACCTTCGCCAGTTCGGCCCGCGAGGAGGACTCGGCCGCCTTGGCGGTGACGGTCGGGGTGACCGACACGTCGATCACGGTCGAGGAGGCCGACTGGAGGGCGCGGACCTTGCCCTCGCCGTCCGCGAGGACGACCGCGTCGCCGCCGACGACCGGCAGCCCGCGGTAGCTGCGCTCGTACGCGACGGAGAACAGGTCCTGCACCCAGGGGGTGACCAGGCGGCGGTCGTACTGCTGCTGCGGCTGGTTGACCAGGCTGTCCAGGCCGCTGCGGACGGCCGCGTCCGCGGCGGCCACGGCCCGGTCGGCCCGGGAGGGCCGCGGGGGTACGGGATCCGGCTGCTGCGCGGCCGACGCGGTGCCGGCCAGTGCGCCGGCGAGGCTCGCGGTCAGCGCGAAGGCCGCCACGGACGCCGTCCATCTGGTGGGCTGCACGAGTCCACTCCGATCGTGTGTGGGGGGTGTCTGGCTTGTACGCCGCCGCCGAGTATGGGCGTGGACATGGCGAGATTGGGACATCCCTGCGGGCATAAGGCCCGCGTTATGGTGCGTTGGGGCCGCCGTTCGTAAGCTGCCGGGATGCAGCTGGAGTTGAGGCACCTGCAAGCCGTCTGCCGGATAGCGGAAGCAGGCAGTCTGGGCGCGGCGGCGCGCGGGCTCGGGGTCTCCCAGCCCGCGCTCTCCGCCCAGCTGCGCAGGATCGAGCGGGTCACGGGCGGCGAGCTGTTCGTGCGCGGCCGCAGCGGGGTGGAGCCCACCCCGCTGGGCCACTTCGTCCTCGCCAAGGCCCGCCGGGTGCTCGGCGAGATGGACGCCCTGGGCGCCGAGGCCCGGGCGCTGTCGGCGGACGTGCCGCTGCGGCTCGGCTGCATCCTGCTGGTCCTGCTGGACGGCCTGCTCACGCGCACCGACCTGGCCCTGGCCGGGCGGGAGGTGACGGTGGACCTGGAGAACTCGGTGACCACCCTCGTGCGGATGCTCGGCGCCGGCCGGTACGACGCCATCGTCTACGGCGAGGTCAACGACTACGAGGTCCCGCTGCCCGGCGGCGTCCAGGCCCGCACCGTCGTGCCCCGGGAGCCGTTCTGCATCCGGATGTCCGAGCGGCACCCGCTGGCCGGCCGTGCCCGGCTGGACCTGGCCGACCTGGCCGGCGAGCAGTGGATGACCCTCGTCCAGGACGACGACGGCGGCCCCGAGGCCCTGGCCGAGGCCTGCGCCAAGGCGGGCTTCACCCCCTCGCTGCGCCACCGCATCGCCGACCGCAAGATGCAGCACGACCTGATCGCGGCGGGCCGGGCGATCTCGCTGAGCCAGCCCACCGCCCCCGCCGTGCCGGGCACGGTCATGCGGCCCCTGGCCGGGACCCCGGTCACCGGCCGGATCCGGCTGGCCTGGAACCGGGCCTCGGTCTCGGCCCGCCAGGGGGAGCTGCTCCATCGCGCGGCGGTCGAGGCGTATCTGGCGAACGTGGACAACAACGCCTTCCACCGGACATGGTGGGACGCCCACCCGGAAGCCCACCCGAGCCTCGGCTGACCCCTGCCGAGGGGGCGGATTCCAGTCGGGTTACCATATGAGCGCCGCCTAGCTCGAAAGATAACTCTGTGACTGTCAACGAGGACTCGTTCAGCAACTGGAAGACCCGCGAGGAGATCGCGGAGTCGATGATCCCGATCATCGGGAAGCTGCACCGCGAGCGGGATGTAACGATCCTGCTGCACAGCCGCTCCCTGGTGAACAAGTCGGTGGTCAGCATCCTCAAGACCCACCGGTTCGCCCGGCAGATCGACGGCGAGGAGCTCTCGGTCACCGAGACCATGCCGTTCCTGCAGGCCCTGGCCGCCCTCGATCTCGGTCCGTCGCAGATCGACATCGGCATGCTCGCCGCGAACTACAACAGCGACGACCGCGGACTCTCCGTGGCCGATTTCACCGCCGAGGCCGTCTCCGGCGCCACCGGTGAGAACAAGCTGGAGCGCTCCTCCGGCCGCGACGTCGTCCTCTACGGCTTCGGCCGCATCGGCCGCCTCGTCGCCCGCCTGCTCATCGAGAAGGCCGGCTCCGGCAACGGCCTGCGCCTGCGCGCCATCGTCGTCCGCGGGGGCGGCGAGGCCGACCTGGTCAAGCGCGCCTCCCTGCTGCGCCGCGACTCGATCCACGGCCAGTTCCAGGGCACGATCACCGTCGACGAGGCGAACAGCACGATCATCGCCAACGGCAACGCGATCCGCGTGATCTACGCGAACGACCCCTCCGAGGTCGACTACACGGCGTACGGCATCAAGGACGCCATCCTCATCGACAACACCGGCAAGTGGCGCGACCGCGAGGGCCTCTCCAAGCACCTGCGCCCCGGTATCGACAAGGTCGTCCTGACCGCCCCGGGCAAGGGCGACGTCCCGAACATCGTGCACGGCGTCAACCACGACACGATCAAGCCGGACGAGCAGATCCTGTCCTGCGCCTCCTGCACCACCAACGCCATCGTCCCGCCGCTCAAGGCCATGGACGACGAGTACGGCGTGCTGCGCGGCCACGTGGAGACGGTCCACTCGTTCACGAACGACCAGAACCTCCTGGACAACTACCACAAGGCCGACCGCCGCGGCCGCTCCGCGCCGCTGAACATGGTCATCACCGAGACCGGCGCCGCCTCCGCCGTCGCCAAGGCGCTGCCCGACCTCAAGGCGCCGATCACCGGCAGCTCGATCCGCGTCCCCGTCCCGGACGTCTCGATCGCCATCCTCAGCCTGCGCCTGGGCCGCGAGACCACCCGCGACGAGGTCCTCGAGTACCTCCGCGGCGTCTCCCTGCACTCGCCGCTGAAGCGCCAGATCGACTTCACCACCGCCCCCGACGCCGTCTCCATGGACTTCGTCGGCTCGCGCCACTCCTCGATCGTGGACGCCGGCGCCACCAAGGTCGACGGTGACAACGCGATCCTGTACCTCTGGTACGACAACGAGTTCGGCTACTCCTGCCAGGTCATCCGTGTGGTCCAGCACGTGTCCGGCGTCGAGTACCCGACCTACCCGGTCCCGGTCGCCTGACCGGCCCCACCAGGCAGAGCGTGCTCCGGTGCCCCGTCGACAGCCGTCGGCGGGGCACCGCCGCGTTGCCTAGACTGGCGGGGTGAACGACACCGCACTTCCCCCCTGTCCCGAATGCTCCGGCGCGTACGCCTACGAGACGGGCGCCCTGCTCGTCTGCCCCGAGTGCGGGCACGAGTGGACCCCCGCCGCCGACTCCGGCGACACCCCCGGGGAGCGGGTGGTCAAGGACGCCGTGGGCAACGTGCTCGCCGACGGCGACTCCGTGACCGTGGTGAAGGGCCTCAAAGTCAAGGGTCACCCCACCGGCATCAAGGCCGGGACCAAGGTCCGCAACATCCGCCTCGTCGACGGGGTCGACGGCCACGACATCGACTGCAAGATCGACGGCTTCGGCTCCATGCAGCTCAAGTCGAGCGTGGTGCGGAAAGGCTGATTTCCGCCTGACATCCCACCGACTTCCGCCCCCGTCCACCCCCCGGTGGACGGGGGCGTCGTCATGTCCGGGGCCGCTTCCACGGGTGGCGTTCCGGCCGGAGTGGCCTGAACTCCGTGAACGGGCCCCCGTGGGGCGCTGATTTCCACGGGAACGAGCCAGGAGCCGTACGGGTTCGGAAGCGCGGCTGGATCCGGGCTCTAGCGGCCCTTCAAGCGGCCGGGTGATCCTGAGTTCCGGATCGGCCGACAGAAAGAGCCGGACGGGATCGATATCCGGCCGGGCCGAAATCCGAGCACATCCGGCATTCCCGTCCACAGCCCGCGTCGTTGCGCAGGCCTGCGGACATTCCGCTCAGTGCACCTTTCGGCTTCCGCTTCCACCCGAGGGAGACACCCATGTCCGACACCGCGCGCACCCCCGAGTTCGGCTTCGAGGACCTCGACCTGGACCTCGGCGACCTCACCGTCACCGCCATGCGGGACACCGTCGCGCTGCCCGAGGGCGGCGCCTCCTCCGGCTCCTGCTCCTGCCAGGCCTCCTCCTCCTGCGGCAAGGGGGACATGGAGACGCCGTTCGGCTGACCGTCGCGCACGTCCACGACGCAGACCGGCTTCCCGCCGCCCCCTCCTGTGGGCGCGGCGGGAAGCCGCACGCCACAGCCACAGGAGGGGGACCAGCATGCCGCAGCCACACCGCACCCCGGCCGGGGCCGAAACCGGCGGCCACCGGGTCCGGTCCGCGCCGTACGCGCTGGTCCGCGCCACCGTCCTGACCCACCCGGCCCAGAGCCCGGACGCCGCCCGCTTCCGCACCCTCCTCGCCCGGCTCCACCGGATCGACCGGCAGCTCGTGGAGGACGCCGCCCCGCTCTGCGACGACCTGTACGCCAGCCGGGCCGGCCACCCCGCCGAGCTCCACCGCGACGTGGTCCTCCCGCTGCGCCGCGCCCTGCACAACGGACGCGAACCCCGCCCCGCCCTGCTCGAACGCCTCGGCGACCTCCCCGAGCGCCTGCCCCGGCTCGCCTCCTGGCTCGACCTGCGCACCCGCCGCACCGCGCTGCTCGCCGAGCTCGCCCCCGCCGCCGAACGGGCCCTGGCCGCCGAACGCGCCGCCCTGGCCGCCCTGTGCCGCGAGCCTGCCCTCGCCAAGGCCGTCGCCCTCACCAGCGCCGACCTGCTGCGGGCCGTGGAACGGGCGGGCACCGGCGCACAGGACCGCAAGGCCCGCAAGGAGGAGGCCGCCGTCCTGCGGTACGCCCTGCGGGCCAGCACCAAGACCAGCCCGCTGTCCTGGTTCACCGCGGTCGGCTGGGGCCCCCTGCCGCGGACCTCCGGCCGCGCCGTCCCCGCCTGGGGCCGGGAGCCCCTGCTCGAAGGCCCCCTGCACGCGGTCGTGCAGCCCAGCCGGACCCTCACCGCCGCGCTCACCCTCGCCCTCCTCGACGCCCCGCACCGCAGGGCCGCCCTGCCCCACCGCATCACCAGCACCGCCCGGACCGGCGGCGGGCGGGCGGCGTACTCCCGAGACCGGACCGCCTTCGCCGGGGGCCGCTACCTCGTGGCCGCCGAGGACGAGGCCGAGCTGCCCGCCACCGGCCCGCTGGGCCTGGTCACCGAACGGGCCGAGCAGCCCGTACCGCTCGAGGAGCTGACCGGGCTGCTGGCCGCCGCCCTCGCCGGGTCCGGCGGCGGCGACGGCGACGGCCGGGCCGCCGCGGCCGGCTTCCTCGACCGCCTCGCGGAAGCGGGCCTGCTGGTGCCGGGGACCCCGGTCCCACCACAGTCCCCCGACCCCCTGGGCCACCTCGCGCACTGGCTACGCTCCCTCGACGGCCCGCCCGCCGGGGGCGCCGGCCGCGCCGGGGACGGTGCCTCTGCCAGGGACGGCGTTGCTGCCCTCGGCGGTGCCTCCGCCGGGGACGGTGCCCTTGCCCTCGGCGGTGCCTCCGCCGGGGGTGGTGCCCCTGCCCTCGGCGGTGCCTCTGCCGGGGACGGTCTCTCCGCCGCGGTCGACGCCCCCGCCGGGGACGGTGCCTCTGCCGGGGACGGCGCTCCCGTCGGGCACGGCGCCCGCGCCGTCGAGGACGGTGCCCATGCCGCCCGGCTCGACGAGATCGCGCGGATGACCGCGGCGTTCGCCGAAGCGCCCGCCGCGGACCGTCCCGCGCTGCTGGCCGGTCTGGCCCGGCGATGGGCCGAGGCGCTGGCCGCCGCCGGGCGGCCCGTCCCGGCCGTGTCCGCCCCGCTCAGCGCGGTCTCCGAGGACGTCGTCGCCCCGCGCCCCGTCGACCTCGACGGGTTCCTCGACTCCGGCGACCACGAGACCCTCGGCGAGGTCACCGCACTGGCGGAACTCTTCGACCTCGGACACCTCCTGCGCCGGGTCGTCCGCGACCGTTTCGTCGCCCGCTACGGCCCCGGCGGCCGCTGCCCGAACCCCTGGGAGTTCGGCGCCGACATCGCCGACGCCTGGGAGGCCGCCGGACGGCTCGCCGCCCTCGACCCCGCCGACCCCCTCCCCACCGGGACCGCCGCCCTGGCGGACCTGCGCGCCGAGGCCGTGGCGGCCCTCCGGGACGCCGTCGACGGCGACCCCGACCGGGCCCACGAGGTCGTCCTGCCCCCCGACCTGCTCAAGGGCCTCGGCGACCGGCTGCCCGACTGGGCCCTCGCACGCCCGCTCAGCTACGCGTACTTCCTCCAGCGCGACCCCCGCACCGGCCGGCTCTGCGTCAACCAGGTCTACGGCGGCTGGGGCCGCTTCACCAGCCGCTTCCTCGACTCCCTGGCCCCGGACGCCACCGCCGAGGTGTCCCGGCAGATCCGGCGCGCCCTGGGCCCCGGCGCGCGCGCCGCCCAGATCCGCCCCGTCGGCGGGTTCAACGCCAACCTCCACCCCCTCCTCGTCCCGGACGAGATCGGCCCCGACCGCCGCTGGGCCTCCCTCGGCGAAGCCGACCTGGAACTCGTCCACGACGAGACCGCCGACCAGGTGCGCATCCGGCTGCGCGGCACCGGCGAACTCCTCGACGTGCTCTACCCCGGCTTCCTCTCGCCCGTCCTGCTGCCGCGCCGCCTCGGCGCCCACCTCGCCGACCAGCCGCACGGCGCGGTCGACTTCCGCCCCCTCGTCCCCCGGGGCACCCGCCCCGCACCGGGCGGCGGCCAGGTCCTCCACCGGCCCAGGCTGCGCCACCGCGACGTGGTCCTGCGCCGCCGCCGCTGGCTGCTGCCGCCCGACGTCCTGGAGCGGCTGCGCGCCGACCTCGTGGCCGGCGGACCGGTCCCGGTGGAGGCCGCGGCCCGCTGGCGCGCGGCCCTGGACCTCCCCGAACAGGTCTTCCTGCACCCGGTCGCCGCCGCCCCCGGCGGGCACGCCGCCGAGGACCTCCTGAACCGGCTCGGCCGCCCCAAACCGCAGCTCGTGGACCTCGGCAACGCCCTGCACCTGCGCTGCCTGCCCAAATGGCTCTCCCGCCACGACGGCGGCGCCGTCCTGGAGGAGGCCCTGCCCGCCCCCGGCGGGCTGGACGCCCCGGCCCGCGCGGTCGAGCTCGTCCTGGAGGTCTACCGGACCGGGCGGCGGCCATGAGGGGACCGGGCGACGGGGCGACGGACCGACGAGGGACGACGAAGCGGAGCGAGGACGGGAGCGCGGTGCGCATGGGTACCCACGAGGAAGCCCTCGACGTGGTGGTCTACTACCACCACCCCGACAAGGCGCCCCTGCTGCGCGGAGCCCTGCTCCCGCTCGCCGAGGCCTGCGCGGCACGCGGAACGGCCGCCCACGTGGAACGGCACTGGCTGCACGGCCCCCACCTGCGGCTGCGGCTCCAGGGCCCGGCCCGGCAGGTGCGGGAGGCGTCCGAGTCCGCCGCGTCCGCGCTCCGCGACTGGCTCCGCGAGCACCCCTCGCACGGCGACCTCACCGAGGCGCAGCTGCTCGAACGGGCCGCCCTCGCCGGGCGCGCCGAACTCGTGCCCCCGCCCTACGGGCCGATCGAGCCCGACAACACGGTCCGGATCCAGACCGTCGACCGCTCGTCCGTACGCGGCCTGCTCGGTGAGGACGGCGCCGCCCTGCGCGAGGACCTGCTGCGGGCCGGGCTCGGCGCGCTGCGGGCCGGCGCCGGCTTCCTCGGCGAGCACGGCGACGGCGAGCGGGCCCGGATCCGGCTCGCGGTGACCGCGCTCGCCGCCCACGCGGGCGCCCACCCCGCAGGCCTCGCTGGCGGCCACTGGTCGTACGTCTCCCACCTGGAGGAATTCCTGGTCCACGAGGACCCCGACGGCCGGCTGCGGGAGCGCTTCGAACGCCACGGCGAGGCCGCGGACGCAGCGGTGACCGCCCTCGTCGGGCGGATCGCCGGCGGCGGCGCGCTGGGCTGGGAGCGGGCCTGGGCGGACTACTCCGCCGGCGCCTGGCGCCTGGCACGGAGCCGCCACGCCGCGGGCGCCGACCTGCACGGCGCCGCGCCCGAGTACGCGGCGCGGGCCAAGGCCACCGGGGACGCGGCCACGGCGGAGCGCTGGGACCACGGCCTGCGCACCCGCTACAGCGAGTTCCACCGGCTGCTGAGCCGCTCCGACCCGCAGGGGGAGCTGTTCGGCGACCCCGGGTACCTGGTCTACCGGGCCTGCACCAACGCCCTGTACCGGCTCCTCGCCATCTGCGACGTCCGCCCGCTGGAGCGCTACCTGGCGGCCCACCTGGTCGTCCGCGCCGTTCCCGGACTGACCGGCACCGACTGGCGCGCGGAACTCGCCGCGGCCGTGGACACCGTGGAGGGCCGGGCATGACCACCGCAGCGCGTCCGAGGACCGTGCGCAGGCTGCGCCCCGGGGTGGCCGTGACCCCGCTGCGGGCCGCCCTGCACCTGAGGGGCCGGGGCGGCAGCCTCACCCTGGAGGGGAGCGAAGCGCTGCCCGCCCTGTGGCGGCTGCTGGAGGAACCGCTGCGGGAGGGCGGGCTCGAAGACCTCCTCGACGGCATCGAGCCCGGGTCGGCGCTGCGCCGGGCACTGGACACCCTGCTGCGGCAGCTGGCCGAGCACGACCTGCTGACCACGGAGGACGTCGCGCCCGGCCCGGTCGGGCAGTGGCTCGCCGAGAGCGGCGGCCGGCCTGCCGCACTCTCCGCCGCCCGCGCCGAGGTGCTGGCCGGCGACCCGGACGCCCCACTGGCCCGCGCGGCCGGACGGGCACTGGCCGACGGCGGCCTGCCCGTCACGTACACCGCCGACCCGGACCTCCCCGGGGACCGGGTCCTGCTCCGCGCCCACGGCGCCGGCCCGGACCGGGCGGTCGCAGCCGGCCGGTCCGGCACGGGCGGCTACGCCACCGCCCCCGGCAGCCCGGCCCAGGCCCGCTCCGACGCCCGGGCCCTGGAGGCCCGCCTGGCGGCCACCGGGGACTTCGGGCCCGCCGAGGGCTCCGGGTCCGCCAGGGGCGCAGGGGGCGCCGGGGAGGTCGGGCCTGCCGGGGCTGCTGGGGGCTTCAGGGCCGCCGGGGAGGTCGGGACTGCCGGGCCTGCTGGGCCTGCCGGGGACTTCGGGGCTGCCGGGGAGGTCGGGATTGCTGGGCCTGCCAGGGACTTCGGGGCTGCCGGGGAGGTCGGGATTGCTGGGCCCGCCGGGGGCTCCGGGTCCGCCGGGGAGGTCGGGATTGCTGGGCCCGCCGGGGGCTCCGGGTCCGCCGGGGACGCCGGGACTGCCGGGGGCTCCTGGGCCGTCAGGGGCGCCGGGGGCGCCGGGGGCTCCGGGGTCGCCGCTTTCCTGTCGTTGCTCGCCGGTGCCGCCGCGCACCGGTTGCTGTGCGCGGTCGCCGGGCTGGCGGATCCGGCGGCCGAGGGCGGCGACGAGCGGCTGTTGGGCGGGCTGCCCGCCGTGCTCCTCGCCGACGCCCGGCCGCTGCGCGCCGACTACCGCACCTGGCTCGGCCCCGAACGTCTCGACCCCGACCGGCGCACCGGCCTGGCGCCCGCCCGGACCCTGGGCGAGGCGCTGCGGCGGCTGGACGCCCTCGCCGACGGGCGCTGCGGGATCCTGCCGGGGCCGGATCCGGCCGACCTGGGACAGCTGCCCGTCCCGCTGGCCGCCTGCGCACTGCCCGGG
>NZ_JBHVUQ010000185.1:0-13857 GCF_042884105.1 Streptomyces sp. NPDC058157 | reverse complement strand
CCCTTGACAGACCGTCCCGCCACGGAAAAACGAAGACTGCCGGGAAACCCCCAAAGGAACGGGACGGAGGATCCATGGACATACGGCCGGATCAGCGACCAGGCGGGGTGGTCGGGGGCCGGCAGACATCCCTTCCGGGCTGACATCCCTCCCGGCTTGGGCTTCGCCCACGCGACAGATCGCTACGCGCTCCTCCCGTCTCAGCGTCTGCCGCCCGTCTGGGGTCGCTGCTGTCGCCCAGGGACGGCGGGATCGTCATCCGGGACCGGGGGGCGCGCCAGATCGCTACGCGCTTCTCGCGTTCCGGCGTCCGGCGGCCGTCCGGGGCTGATACCCGCACCACAGGACGACCAGGGTGGCTTCTGGGCCTGCCACTTGGCCTTTTCGGGTGGTCTACGGCCTGTCAGGCCGGCTTTTGGCTTGGCGTGTCCACGCTGCTCGCTTTGCTGTGTCTCGACGATCTCTCATCGAAGGGACTCGATGACATGAAGCGCATCGCGCGAAGGCTCGCGGTCTTCGGTTCGGCAGCAATGGCCGTGTTCGCGACGGCCGTTCTGCCGACACCACACGCGCTGGCCCAGGACCGGCACTTCTTCCCGACGGAAATCGGCATCCGGTTCAACGCCGACGGCGACCCCGGTCAATGCGGCGGCAGGACGGGGGACCAGTGGGTCGAAACGGGTCGATGGACCGATGTGGTCCGGTTCGACACGGACGGACGTCGAGGCGGTTGCCAACTGGCCTTCGGTGTCTTCGACCGGGAAGGCTTCATGCAGAACGCCGGACTGACCTACGAGTGGAGGGCCACGCCGTTCGCGGATCCCAACCAGTGCGGGAACCAGGGTGAACACCGCGTGCCGGTCCGGTCGGACGTCCGGACCTTCGGTCCCGGTATCCGCATCGACACCGACGACCGCATGGGCGGCTGCACGCTCACCTTCGCCGTGCAGCAGACGGGGGTCACGATCGTCCAGCTCGAATTCCAGTACTACGCGGACGGCAACGCCGGCCAGTGCCCGAACGCGTTGCCCCCGGGCTCGACCCGCACGGTGTCGGCCGACCGGGGCCCGGAGACCATCGGCATCGACACCGACAGCCGCCCTGGCGGCTGCACCCTTCGCCTCCGGCTGTTGATCGACGGCGGGGTCTGACGCTCGCAGTGGGGCCGGTCCGTTCGGCGCCCGTTACGGGTAAGAGGACGATCGGCCCATGACGGGCGGCGGACGCCGAGATCAGAGAAGCGCGTAGCGATCCGACGCGGAGGTGGGCCCCGGAGGGCGGTCGTGTCGGCCCGGACGGCTGTTCTGCCGGCCCCGGCGTCCCCGCCTGGTCTGCTGACACCGCCGAATCTCCGACTCCGGACCGGACCGTTCCTCTGGGGGCTTCCCGACAGTCCTTGTCTTTTCGGGCCGGGACGGCCTGTCAAGGGTGGAGCGCAGCGACATCGCGCAGCGACGCGACGAAGGAGCGCCCTTGACAGGCCGGCCCGGCCTGTCAAGGGTGGAGCGCAGCGACATCGCGCAGCGACGCGACGAAGGAGCGCCCTTGACAGGCCGGCCCGGCCCGGAAGGACAGTGGGACTGACGGGAAGCCCCCAGCCCTTCTCTGAGACCGTCCGAGTGGGTCAGGCCAGGTCGTCCCGGCCGAGCCAGGCAGGGCGCTCGGGGATGTCGACCTCCTGTGGCGCGGCCCGTGGTCGTGGGGGCCGCGGCGAGCGGGGGCTCCGTGGCTTGCGCTGCCGAACGGGTTCCGGCTGCGGCGGTGGTGGGGGTGGTGGGGCGCTGTCGTGGAGCAGCTCGGCGATCTTGAACCGGAAGTGCCATGCGCGGGCGAAGCGGCCCTCCACGAGCAGCATGAACCCGTTGCCGTCGCCCTCTGCGTAGAGCCTGCGGCGCGTCACCTTGGTGAAGAGGGCCGGATCGAAGGCTTCCGCCCGGGCGCGGAGGGCGGCCAGGGCCTCTTCCCTGGTCCCGTCCACGTGGCCCAGCACGCTGAGCGACCAGGTCGACCCGTGCCGCCCGTGGATGTTCCGCTCCATGAGGAGCGCCCAGGTCGCCACTACGCCTGCCCGGCGGCCCAGTCGGCGAAGTCGGCCCAGGCGGTGGGGGCCAGGGCGAGGGTGGGGCCGAGGTTCTTGGAGTCCCGGACGTGGACGGCGTGGGGGCAGCCGGCCACCTCTACGCAGTTGCCGCCGCCGCCGTCGCTGTAGCTCGACTTGTGCCAGTCGTACGCCACTTCGACGCAATCGCCGCCACCGCCGTCGCTGTAGCTCGACTTGAACCACCGCAGGGTGCTGGTGTTCATTTCCGTTCTCCCGCCAACTGCTTGATGAGCCCCAGTGATTCGTCAGGGCTGAGCGCCTGTGCGCGGATCTTCGCATACCGCTGGATCAGCCGAGAGACCTTGGCCCGGTTGCTGATCAGGATGCTTTGGTCCTCGATCTCCAGGTAGACCACGTGCTCGTGGTCCTTCGTCTCCACCAGTTTCATCGGGCCACGGTCCCCGGCGTAAGTCCCCTTGAGGCCCCGGTCCAAGGGGAGGATCTGGACCGTCACGTTGTGGCGCTGGGCGTCGTCCGCCAGGGAGTGCAACTGCTCACGCATGATGTCCCAGTTGCCGAAGGGACGGCGGAGCACCGACTCCTCCACGATCAGTTCGATCATCGCCGTGGGATCGCGGTCGAAAAGCGCCCTGCGGGCGAGCCGCGCGTCCACCAGTTCCTGGACCTTGGCCGGAGACACCTGCGGGTAGCTGCCGCCGATCAGCGCCCGCGCGTACGCTTCGGTCTGGAAGAGACCGTCCAGAACGGTGTTCTGGAACGACGAGATCATGTGCGCCGACGCCTCCATCTGCGAGAACCCCCGGAACCGCACCGGGTACTTCTCCATCAGCACGTACTTGCGCCCCGCCTCGAAGATGCCCCGGTTGTCGCCGATGGCGGACTCCAGCCGTTCCAGCATCTTGTCGCTGACCGGCTGGGCGCCCGTCTCCATGGCGCTGATCGCCGACCCCGTGTAGTTCGTCAGCCGTCCTACGGCCTCCTGGGTCAGGCCCTTCTCCAGCCGCAGGATGCGGGCGATGTCGGCCATCAGCTGGGTGGCCGGGCGTTCCTCCTCCGGGTCCTGTTCCCGGTCCTTGCCGCTCTCTGCCTTACCCATGCGAACACCCCCGGACTCAAACGAACTCAAGCGGTCTCAAGCGCAGCGCGGTGCGATCCCATGACTCACGGGCCTTCGAGTCCGGGCTCTGGAAAACGGTAGACCTGAGCCATCACGCTTGTTCCATGAACACTGAAAGTGACGCCCCCCTCACGCCCGTTCCCACCTGGCTCCCGCCCGCCGGTATCGCGTTCCGCAAGGCCGGCGTGCAGTTTGACGCGCTACGTGTGGACGGTGACATGGGACGGGACCTCGCCGATCTCCTCGTCACGCTCACGGGCGGTGACCCCGGGCCCATCGTCGTGCAGGCCAACGGGCGCCGTCCCGTCTACTTCCTGATCCCGGTCGGCAGCGCCCAGTACCGGATGTGGCCGCCCGGGTTCCGGCGGCTCACGGCCGGGCCGCGGCGGACCACGTACATCCCCGTCCCCGCCCTCGACGGGGCCTGGCCGCTCACCTGGCGGTGTCCGCCCCGGGCCGAGGACCGGTTCGTGCACGCGCTCCTGCTGCACCGCGCCGCCGGGCTCTACCAGGCCAGCTGCGAGATCTCCTCCGCCACCACCGCGCAGGCGTCCGCCGCCGGGTCGATCAGCGGGAAGTGACCGACCCCCTCGACCAGGGTCAGGCCCACCATCTCCCCCGCCTTCGCCGCCGCGGCCGCGTACGACTCCGCCACCGCCGGCGGGACCACGATGTCCTCCCGGCCCTGGACCACCGTCGTCGCGATGCCCGTCGGCAGCAGCGAGGCCGGGTCCGCGGACGGGCGGCGGGCGTCCCAGTGGGCCGGGCCGCCCAGCAGCTGGGAGGAGGCTCCGCCGCACACGCCGAGCTGCTCCGCGACCTCGAAGTCCGCGATGGGGGCCAGCGCCACCACGCCGCGCAGCAGCGGCGGGGAAGGCAGCCGCCACGGGGAGCCGGCCGGCAGGACGTGCCGGGCGGCGGCCCACAGGGCGAGGTGGCCGCCCGCCGAGTGGCCGGTGACGACCGTCCTGCGGGGGTCGGCCGCCGGGAGGGCGGACGCGAGCAGATCCGGCAGGGCGTCCATGGCGGCGGCGACGTCGTCGAAGGTCTCCGGCCAGCGGCCCGCGACCGGGCCCTCGGAGCCCTGGTGCGGCAGGGAACTCCCGCGCCGGTACTCGATGTTGGCGACG
This sequence comes from Streptomyces sp. NPDC058157, assembly GCF_042884105.1. Taxonomy (NCBI): domain Bacteria; kingdom Bacillati; phylum Actinomycetota; class Actinomycetes; order Kitasatosporales; family Streptomycetaceae; genus Streptomyces; species Streptomyces sp. NPDC058157. The sequence continues at coordinate 9,548 of NZ_JBHVUQ010000185.1, read as the reverse complement.
GCGAAGCCGCGCCGGGCGAGGAAGTCGGCGAACGGGGTGATGTGCCGGCGGTCGTACGGGGCGCGCCAGGCGCCCCCGTGCAGGACGACGACGAGCGGGGCCGTGGCCACGGAGTCACCGCGCGGGGCGTAGAAGTCGACGACCTGGTCGGGGTGTTCCCCGTAGGCGGCGCTCGCGTCCGGTGCGACCGGGGGGTGGGCGAAGGCCGCGGCGGCCTCGGCGGCGTCCCGTTCGACTGCGGGGTCCGTCATCGGCTCGACCTCTCGGTAACTCGTGCGGTGACTCGTGTGACAGCAACGCGTGTGACGGCCGGGACAGATGTTCCGGTGTTTCCGGCAGAGCGGGACCGTATCAGGCTGTCGCGTGCCCCTAGCCGCCGGGACGAGTCCGCACGGAGGCGGGCGGAGCCGCAGCCCCGCCCGCCTCGTGGTGTGACGTTTCGCTACCGCGTCACCCGAAAATGTGACCCAGTGTGCGCGCGGCGCGCTCGGCGTCGGCGAATCCGACGTAGAGCGGGGTGAAGCCGAAGCGCAGGACATCGGGGGCGCGGAAGTCGCCCACGATGCCCCGGGCGATGAGCTCCGCCATCACCTCGCGGGCATCGGCCGTCCGCAGGGAGACCTGGCTGCCGCGCTCGGCGTGCTCCTCCGGGGTGACCACCTCGACCGCGCCCGGCGGGACGTACGCGGCCACGCAGTCGAGGAAGAAGTCGGTCAGCGCGAGGGACTTGGCGCGGACGGTCTCGACGTCCACGTCCTCCCAGGCGTCGAGGGCCGACTCCAGGGCCAGCATGGACAGGATGTCCGGGGTCCCGACGCGGGCCCGGGCCGCGCCCTGGGCGGGCGTGTACTCCGGGGTCATCGCGAAGGGCTCGGCATGGCTGTTCCAGCCGGGCAGCGGGGAGTCGAAGGCGCCCTGGTGGCGCTCGGCGACGTAGAGGTACGCGGGGGCGCCGGGGCCCCCGTTGAGGTACTTGTACGTGCAGCCGACGGCGAGGTCGACGGCGTGCGCGTCCAGGCCGACCGGGAGGGCGCCGGCGCTGTGGCAGAGATCCCACACGATCAGCGCGCCCGCCGCGTGGGCGGCCGCCGTGAGGGCGGGCAGGTCGTGGAGCCGGCCGGTGCGGTAGTCGACGTGGTTGAGGAGCACCACCGCCGTGTCGGGACCGAACGCTTCCGCCGCGTCCGACGGGTCGACCGGGACGAGGTCCAGGCCGGTCATCCGGGCGGCGGAGGCGGCGATGTAGCCGTCGGTGGGGAAGGTGGTGGCGTCCACCAGCATCCGGGTGCGGCCGGGCGCGGCCAGGCGGGCGGCGCCGACCAGGGCCTTGAAGAGGTTGACGCTGGTGGAGTCGCCGACCGTGACCTGGCCGGGGGCGGCGCCGACGAGCGGGGCGATGCGGTCGCCGATCCGCTCGGGGGCGGTCCACCAGCCGCTCTCGTCCCAGGAGCGGATGAGCAGCTCGCCCCACTGGCGGTGGACCACGTCGGCCACCGCGCCCGGGACGCCCGCGGGAAGGGCGCCGAGGGAGTTGCCGTCGAGGTAGACCACGCCCTCGGGGAGGGTGAAGCGCTCGCGGTGCTTGGCGAGGGGGTCCTCGGCGTCCAGGCGGGCGGCGCGGGCCTGGAGGTCCTGGAGTATCGCGTCAGACATGGCTGCGGGCCGTCCAGAGCTCGGGGAAGACGTTCTTGGTGGCGCGCTTCTCCAGCCAGGTCACCCCGGCGGAGCCGCCCGTGCCGGTCTTGGCGCCCATCGCGCGGCGGGTGGCGACCAGGTGGTCGTTGCGCCAGCGCCAGACCAGTTCGGCCACGTCGGTGAGGATCTCGCCGAGGCGGTGCAGGTCGGCGTGGGCGCCGGTGGGGTCGGCGTAGAGCCCGGTCCAGACGGCCTCGACCGCGGCGGAGGGCTCGTAGCGCTGGGTGAGGTCCCGGTCGAGGACCGACTGCGGGACGGGCAGGCCGCGGCGGGCGAGCAGGCGCAGGGTCTCGTCGTAGAGGCCGGGCTCGTGGAGGGCCTTCTCCAGCTCGGCGTGGACGCGCGGGGCGCCGCGGTGCGGGACCAGCATGGACGCGGACTTCTCGCCGAGGAGGAACTCCATCCGGCGGTACATCGCGGACTGGAAACCGGAACCCTCGCCGAGGGCGGCGCGGTAGGCGTTGAACTGCGCGGGGGTGAGGTGGGCGATCGGCCGCCAGGAGTGGTTGAGCGCCTCCAGCTCGCGGAGGGATCGTTTCAGCGCGTCCGTCGCGACCGGGATGTCGTCCTCGCGCAGGGCGCGGGCGGCGGTCTCCCACTCGTGGACGATGACGGTGAACCACAGCTCCATGACCTGGGTGGTGACCAGGAAGACCATCTCGCCGGGGTCGTCCGAGCGGGGGTGCTGGAGGTGGGTGAGGACGTCCGCCTGGACGTAGTCCTCGTACGGGGTGGTGCCGGCGAAGTCGAGGTTCGGGGTGTCCGAACCGGCTCCGGAGGCATCAAGGGCGTGCGACATCGCTGTCTCCTCGACACGTGCTTCCGGGTAGCGGTCCGCTCCTTCCGATGGGTGAGTGGAGCCCCGGTCCCCTGCATCGCATCATAAACAGGAGATCCGGGGCGCCTCTAGGGCACTCGGTCCGGCCGTTACGCGAGCGTGTCCGCGGCGGTCGGGGAGGAGTCGCGCAGGAAGGTCGAGCAGCGCTCGTACTCGTCCTTCTCGTCGATGGCGCCGGCGGCGCGGGCCAGGGCGTGCAGGGCGCGCAGGAAGCCGCGGTTCGGCTCGTGCTCCCACGGCACCGGGCCGTGGCCCTTCCAGCCGGCGCGGCGCAGGGCGTCCAGGCCGCGGTGGTAGCCGGTGCGGGCGTACGCGTAGGACTCGACGGTCCGGCCCGCGGCGAAGGCCTCGTCGGCGAGGGCGGCCCAGGCGAGGGAGGAGGTCGGGTGGGCGGCGGCCACCTCGGCGGGGGCGGTACCGGCGGCGAGGGCCTCGCGGGGCCCGGGCTCGTCGGGCAGGTGGGTGGGGGCGGGGCCCCCGAGCAGGTTCTGGTGAATCGACATGCGTTCAGTGTGTCCGATGGGTGTGCCCGACGCGGCCGGGCGGCAGGGCGCTCGCCCCGGTGAGGTGCCTCGGCGGGGCGGGCCGGGCGGGCTCGGCCGTCCGGGTGGCGGCGGGGGCCGGGTGGTGGGACGGGTGGTGGGCCGGGCGGTCCGCCGCCGCGTGGCCGTGGGCCCGGGGGTGGTCCGCCGCCGGGTGGCGGGGGGCCGGGGGGACCGCGGGCGGGCGGGTGGCGGCCAGTTCGCGGCGCAGGACCGGGACGATCCGCTCGCCCAGGATGTCGATCTGTTCGAGCGCGGTCTCCAGCGGGATCCCGGCGTGGTCCACGGTGAACAGCTGGCGCTGGTAGTGCCCGTAGACCTCCCGGAAGCCGAGGATCTTCTCGATGGCCTCGTCCGGGCTGCCCACGGTCAGCGGGGTGCGGGCCGCGGCCTCCTCCAGGGACCAGTGCAGGGCGCGCGCCGGGGAGCGGTCGAAGTAGGGGCGGAACCCGCTCAGGGCGTCCTGCGAACGGGCCCGTACGAACAGCTGCCCGCCGAGGCCGACGATGGCCTGCTCGGGGGCGCCGTGGCCGTGCTCCGCGTACCGGGTGCGGTAGTGCTCGACCAGCCGGGCGTAGTGCCCGACGGGGGCGAGGAGGTGGTCGGCGAAGAACCCGTCGCCGTAGTACGCGGCCCGCTCGGCGGTCTCCGTGCAGCGCACCGAGGCGTGCCAGACGAAGGGCGGTACGCCGTCCAGCGGGCGGGGCGTGGAGGTGAAGCCGTCCAGCCGGGCGCGGGAGCGGCCCCGCCAGTCGACGTCGGTCTCGCGCCAGAGGCGGTGCAGCAGGGCGTAGTTCTCCCGGGCGAGGGCGCGGGCCTCGCGCAGGTCCTGGCCGAACCAGGGGTAGACGTCGGGGGTGTCGCCGCGGCCGGCGATCAGGTCGAGGCGGCCGCCCGCCAGGTGCTGGAGCAGCGCGTACTCCTCGGCGACGCGCACCGGGTCGTTGGTGGTGATCAGGGTGGTGGCGGTGGAGAGGATCAGCCGCCGGGTGCGGGCGGCCAGGTAGGCCAGCAGCGTGGCGGGTGCGGAGCACACGTAGGGCGGGCTGTGGTGCTCTCCGGTGGCGAAGACGTCGAGGCCGGCCTCCTCCGCGCGGACGGCGAGTGCGGTCATGGCCCGGATGCGCTCGTGCTCGCTCGGCATCCGGCCGGCCCGGGGGTCGGGTGCGAGCTCACCGACCGAGAAGATGCCGAACTGCACGCCGCCGCCCCCGCCTTCTCACGCCCCCCGTACCGCCGCCGAGGGTCCCGACCGTGCCCGATCTGCGGTGATCCGGCCAGTTCCGGGCCGACAGTCCGTCAAGTCGGGGTGGTGGTGGGGATCCCACCACCACCGGGGCGATCGCGGTGACCGGCACACCTCCCCCTACAGGGGGTGCCCGTCGGACGGTAGAGGGGCAGTGGACGCACGCCGAGGGGGGCATGTCGTGGAAGCGGTCATGGGCAGCAGCAGCACCGTCACGGGGATGGGCACGGGGAAGGGCGCGGGGAACGGGAGCGGACGGCCGGATCCGGCCCGGGAGGTGGCCGACGACCTGTGTGCCGCCGTCCTGTCCTCCCTGCGCCGCAAGGACCAGCGGGAGAAGGGCCGGCAGTACGTACAGGGACTGCTCGCCCTCCCGGGACGCAAGTCGATGCGCGGGATCGCTGGGCAGGTCGGCGGCGGGGCGGCCGAGCAGAGCATGCACCACTTCATCTCCGGCTCCACCTGGGACTGGCAGCCGATCCGGGCCAACCTCTCCCGCTTCCTGGAGGCCGCGAGCCCGCTGACGGCGTGGGTGGCGCAGCCGATGGCCATCCCGAAGGGCGGGGAGCACTCGGTGGGCGTGGCCAACCGGTTCGACCCGCACCAGGGGCAGATGTTCCGGGGGCAGCAGGCGTTCGGCACCTGGTTCGCCTCGGCCGCGCTGGCCACTCCGGTGGGCTGGGAGATGTTCCTCCCCGAGACCGAGCAGCAGGCGGGCCACGCGGCGGAGCCCCTCGGGGAGCTCCTGGCGGAGCCCTTGGGGGAGCACGCCGCCCGGGCCGCGTACGAGGAGGCCGCGGCGGCCGCCGTGATCTCCACGGTGCGGCGCAGCGGCAGCCCGGTGCGGCCGGTGGTGCTGGACATCCGGCAGATCGGGACGCGCTCCACGATGAACCGCTTCGCGGAGGCGGGGCTGCCCGTCATCGCCCGGATCAGCCCGTCCACCCCGCTGCTGGTCACCGATCCGGCCCTGCCCGGACACGGGGCGGGGGCCCGCTGCGCGCGGGACGTCCTGCAGGCGGTGAAGGGGCTGAGCACCCCGGTGGAGTGGACCGACCCCGATCCGGCGGCCGGTCCGGGCCGGCACCGCAGCACCCTCGCGGTCGCGGTGCGGGTGATGATGCCCGACCCCGCGCCGGCCCGCCGCCGCCACCTGCTGCTGGTCGGGGAGTGGGCGGATCCGCGGCGCGCCCCGTCGCAGCTGTGGGTGACGGACCTGGTGCGGCTGCCGGTGGGGCCGTTGCTGCGGCTGACGAAGCAGGGCCGGCGGGTGGCGTTCGCCGCCGAGCACAGCGGTCAGGAGGCGGGGCTGCGCGACTTCGCGGGGCGGGCCCTGCCGGGCTGGCACCGGCACGTGACGCTGGCCTCCGTGGCGCACGCCGCCCGGGCGCTGGCGGCGACGGAGGGCTACGCGCTCTCGTACGGGGCGGCGTAGGGGGCGGCGCCCGAGCGGTCGGCGGCGGTGCGGCGGTCGTGCAGGACGGTACGGGTCTTGCGCAGCCGCAGCGCCATCTGGATCTCCAGCGCCCGGCCGGGCTTCTGCCAGTCGGGGCCGAGGAGTTCGGCGATGCGCTCCAGGCGCCGGGAGACGGTGTTGGGGTGGACGTGCAGGGCCTCGGCGGCATGGGTGGGGCTGGCGCCGGAGGCGAAGTACGCCTCCAGGGTGCGGGTCAGCTCGGCGGGGCGGCCGGAGTCGTACTCCAGGACGGGGCCGACGGTGCGGGTGATGTACGCCTCCACGTCGTGGTCGGCGGACAGCAGCAGGCCGAGGAAGCCCAGTTCCTGGAGGGAGGCGGTGCCGCCGACCCCGTCGAGGGCGGTCAGCGCGTCGAGGCAGCGCACCGCCTCCGCGTAGGTGCGGGCCACGTCGCCGGGGCCCGTGGTGGGTCCGGCGGCGCCGGTGGACACGGCGTGGCCGAGCAGCGGCGACAGCTCGCCGGAGGCGCGGTGGGCGGCGGCGGAGGCGTCGGTGCCGGGCAGCACGAGGACGAGGCAGCCCCGGCGGACGCCCTTGAGGCCGCCCATCCGGTAGGCGTACGAGGAGGCCCAGGCGACGGCCTTGCCGAGTTCGCCGCCCTCGGGCCGGGCGACGACCACCACGTGCGGGCGGTCGAGGTCGATGCCGAGCCGGCGGGTGCGTTCCAGCAGGTGCAGGTCGACGGAGTGGGGCCGGTCGAGGAGGTCGGCGAGGAGCTCGTCGTGGACGGGGCCCTCGGCGGCGGCGGTGCCCCGCTGGATGAGCATCAGGGAGGCCACGGACTGGGCGGCCAGCTGGAGCAGCCGTACGTCCTCGTCGGCGAGCGGGGCGGAGGGGCTGAGCAGCAGCACCCCGAGGTCCTCGGCCCCGGCGAGGACGGGGGCCAGCCACAGGCCGCCGGGCAGCCGGGCGGGGCGCCGCAGGGTGAGCGCCTGGAGGGCGCCCTTGGTGACGGCCTCCTCGTCCAGGTCCGGGAGTTCACCGGTCGCGGTCAGCGGGCGTCCGCCCGGGTCGCGCACCTGAAGGACGCCGTCCAGTGCGTCGGCGGTGGCCCGGGCGAGGGTGGGCAGGCCGGCGCCGTCCAGGACGAGTCCGGCGAGGCGGGCGTGGCACTCCCACAGGTGGCGGACGCGGGTGAGCGCGGTCTGGGTGCGGGAGCCGAAGGCCTCCAGCTCGGTGACCTGGTCGCGGGTCTGCTCCAGCAGGCGCGCCTTCTCGATGGCGACGGCGGCCAGGTCGGCGAGGGAGAGCATGATGCCGATCTCGTCCGGGCTGAACTGCCGCACGGCGCGGTCGGAGCCGTAGAGGGCGCCGAGGGTGGAGTCCCCGCGGCGCAGCGGGACGGCGATGATCGCGTGGAGGCCCTCGGCCTCGACGACGGCGTCGATGCCGGGGGCGTGCGCGATGGTGGGGTCGGCGAGGTAGTCGGCGGTCCACACCGGGGAGCGGCGGGCCTGGGCGATGCTGCCGAGGCCCCGGCCGGTGCCGAGTTCGAGGCCGACGTTGAAGGCGGTGGTCTCGCCCTCGGAGGTGCGCACGTACGCCGTGCCGTCGGGGCGGCTCAGGGACAGCCAGGCCATGTCGAAGCCGAGCAGACGCCGGGCGCGGCGGGTGATCAGCCGCAGCAGGCCGTCGATGTCGTACGGGGAGGTCAGGTCGTGCGCGGTGTCGACGAGGGCGGTGAGGGCGGCTTCGCGCTGCCGGCTGCGGCGGGCGCGGGCCTGGACCGAGCGGGCCAGTTCCAGGGCCCGGGTGAGCCCGTCGAGGGCGGCGTCGTCGGCTCCGGCCGCGCGGGCGTCGGTGAGGAGCTCCTCGTACCGGCCCGGCGGGGCGTCCGCCGCGAGCAGTTCCAGTACGGCCAGTGCGCCCGCCTCGTCCCCGCGCATCCTGCCGACCCCCTCCGACCAGCCGTTTTCCCCGCGTCCCGCCCCGAACCTAGGTTCCCGGGCGGTGAAGGGTCAAGCAGGGGTCAAAGGGCGGCCGGCCCGTGTCGCGCGGCGGGGCCGCGGCCCCCGGCCGGGCGGCGTCACGGGTGTACCGCGCCCGTCAGGGTGGGGCCGGGGCCGGGCAGGGCGGCGCGCAGGGCGGCGACGCGGGTCTCGGCCCGCCGCAGGGCGGCCGGGTAGCTGCCCTCGGGGTGGCGTCCGTTGGCGCCGCACAGGCCCGCGAGTTGCAGGAGCAGTTCGCGGTGGTGGCCGAGGGCGAGTCCGGCTTCGACCCACTGGTCGAGCACGGACAGCCGCTCGGCGTCGAGGGCGGCGGTGCGGGCGCGCAGCCAGGTCCCGGCGTCGATGCCGTGGAGGGCGGGGCCGGTCCACAGGTCGAGGGCGCGGCGCAGCCGTGCGGTGGCCTGGACGAAGTCCCCGCGGCCCATGGCCCGGTAGCCGGCGCCGGCCTCGCGTTCGAACTCGCGGACGTCGCAGCGGCCGCCGCCGGTGTCGAGGAGGTAGCCGCCGGGGCGGGCGGCGAGGACGGTCTCGGGGGTACGGACCGAGCCGGCCCCCAGGGCCTCCGCGAACCGCTCGCGCAGTCGGCGCACGGCGGCGTGCAGGGCGGCGCGGCAGTGTTCGGGCGGGGTGTGGCGGGCCAGCTCGTCGGCGAGCACGGAGACCGGGACGACCCGGTCGGGGCTTGCCGCGAGGGCCGCCAGGACGTGCCGGGACTCCGGTGTGGGGGCGGTGATGAGCACACCGTTCTCGGTGACCCGTGGTGCGCCGAGTACCTCAATGTCCACAGTGTTCTCCCTGGGCAGGCGAGCAAAAAAATAATACCCGGGAGGATCTTTTTGGGAAGGGGTGGGGCGCGTGGGGCGGTTCAGGCGGCCGGGTCCTGCGGGTCCGCGAACTCCCCGGCCGGAACCACCCCGTTGGCGCAGCCGGTCCGGCAGGAGTGCGTGCCCAGCGGCCCGTGGAGGGCCCGGGCCCCGCGCCCGGGGGCGGTGTCCAGGCGGATGCCCACGGCCGGGACCACCACGTTCGGCATGACGTGCGTGTAGAGCTCGGCGACCTGGGCGTCCAGGTCGAGACCGAGGGTATGGGACATGGTGTTCAGCCCCGCGTACGCGCCGACGATCAGCCGGGCGGGCACGACCGGTTCCACGCCGGGCAGCAGCTCGCCCCGGTCCCGGGCCTCGGTCAGCAGGCCGGCGCACAGCTCGATCCAGGTCTCGTACGGGGTCGCCCGGTCGAGGTGGGTGCCCGTCTGGTCCAGGGTGAGCCGGGCGCTCGCCCGGATCAGCACCTCGTGCCGCATCCGGTGCGAGAAGACCATGCCGATGTCGACGAACTCCTGCGCCTTGTACAGCTGGGGCAGCGCCTGCGGCCGGCCCTCGTTCTGGGCGTCGATGACGGCCTGGGCCAGGCCTTCCTTCGACTCGAAGTGGAAGTAGAGGGCACCCTTGGTGACCTTGGCGATGTTGACGATGTCCGAGAGCTTGGCCGCGTCGTAGCCGTGCTCCTCGAACACCATGGCCGCCGCCTGCAGGATGGCGTGGCGGGTGCGCACCGCCCGGTCCTGCTTCACCTGGGGTCTCTCGGTCCTCATATGGGGCGTCGCCTTCTCCTGGCCCGCCGGCATCACATTCCCACGGGTACGTTTTCGGTATTCCACACCATCGCGCGGGCGGACGTCCACCGGCACCGTCACCTCACGCACACGAAAGTGGGGTGCGGGCCGCGCGGGGGGGGCGGGGGGGGCCCCCCCCGGAGGACGGGGGGGGGGGGGGGGCCGGGGGGGGGAGAAAAAAGTTGG
>NZ_JBHVUQ010000184.1:0-14418 GCF_042884105.1 Streptomyces sp. NPDC058157 | reverse complement strand
GGTCAACGACCACTCCGAGGGCCACCGCCGGCTGCCGCGGGCCGACGAGGACCCGGACCGCCCGCCGGCCGGCCGCCGGCGCCCTCCCCGCCTCCCCGCCCCGCAGCCGCAGCCGCCGCAGCCGCAGCCCGGCGGCGAGCCGGGGGCCTGAGGGGCCGCGCGCGGGCCGCCGTACTCTTGACCGGTGCGGATACGTGCACACAGCAGGTTCAACGAGGAGGCGCTGCGGTGACTGAGCTTCGGTTTGTCCATCTGGGCTTCGGGCCGGAATCCGTCGAGTACACCGAGGCCTGGGAGGAGCAGCGGCGCGTCCACGCGGCCCGCTTCGCCGACGAGATCGACGACACCTGCCTGATGGTGGAGCACGAGCCCGTCTACACCGCGGGCCGCCGCACCGACCCCAGCGAGCGCCCGCTCGACGGCACCCCCGTCATCGACGTGGACCGCGGCGGCAAGATCACCTGGCACGGCCCGGGCCAGCTGGTCGGCTACCCGATCATGAAGCTGCCCCGCCCGGTCGACGTGGTCGCCCACGTCCGCCGCCTGGAGGAGGCCCTGATCCGCACCGCGGCCGAGTTCGGGGTGGAGACCACCCGCGTCGAGGGCCGCTCCGGCGTCTGGGTGCTCGGCGACCCGGTCGAGGAGCGCCCGAAGATCGGCGGCCTGTCCCTGGACTTCGACCCCCGGATAGGCGACGACGAGTTCGACGCCCGTCTCAACGGCCCCGAGTACGCCCCGTCCAACGCCGGCCAGCGCCGCGAGGACCGCAAGCTCGCCGCGATCGGCATCCGCGTCGCCAAGGGCGTCACGATGCACGGCTTCTCCTTCAACGTGAACCCGGACAGCACCTGGTTCGACCGGATCATCCCCTGCGGGATCCGGGACGCCGGTGTGACCTCGCTCTCTTACGAACTGGGCCGCGAGATCACCATCGCCGAGGTGCTGCCGGTCGTCGAACGGCACCTGAAGGACGTGCTGGAGCACGCCGAGCTGAAGCCGCGCGAGATCGAGCGGGAGCCGGAGCCGGCCGCCGGCTGACGCCGGCGGGAATGTGTCCTGCCGCCCCCGGGTTGGCCGGACGTAAGAGCGTACGAATTACGGGCGTACCCTGGTGGGCGCCGAAGAATCGAAGTCACAGGGAGCCGGTCGTGTCCGCAGTCGCACCCGACGGACGCAAGATGCTGCGCCTGGAGGTCCGTAACGCCCAGACCCCCATCGAGCGCAAGCCCGAGTGGATCAAGACCCGGGCGAAGATGGGCCCCGAGTACACGAAGATGCAGAACCTCGTGAAGGGCGAGGGGCTGCACACCGTGTGCCAGGAAGCCGGCTGTCCGAACATCTACGAGTGCTGGGAAGACCGCGAGGCCACGTTTCTCATCGGCGGCGACCAGTGCACCCGGCGCTGTGACTTCTGCCAGATCGACACGGGCAAGCCCGAGGCCCTCGACCGCGACGAGCCCCGCCGCGTCGGCGAGTCCGTGGTCACGATGGACCTGAACTACGCCACCATCACCGGCGTCGCCCGCGACGACCTGGCCGACGGCGGCGCCTGGCTGTACGCGGAGACGGTGCGCCAGATCCACCAGCAGACCGCGGGCCGCGAGGGCGGCCACACCAAGGTCGAGCTGCTGGCCCCCGACTTCAACGCGGTCCCGGAGCTGCTGGAGGAGGTCTTCGCCTCCCGCCCCGAGGTCTTCGCGCACAACGTCGAGACCGTGCCCCGGATCTTCAAGCGGATCCGCCCCGGCTTCCGCTACGAGCGCTCCCTCGACGTGATCCGCCAGGCCCGCGCCTACGGCCTCGTCACCAAGTCCAACCTGATCCTGGGCATGGGCGAGGAGCGCGAGGAGGTCTCGGCGGCCCTCAAGGAGCTGCACGAGGCGGGCTGCGAGCTCATCACCATCACCCAGTACCTGCGGCCCTCGCCGCGCCACCACCCCGTGGAGCGCTGGGTGAAGCCGGCCGAGTTCGTCGAGCTGGCGAAGGAGGCCGAGGAGATCGGCTTCTCCGGCGTGATGTCCGGTCCGCTGGTCCGCTCGTCGTACCGGGCCGGCCGCCTTTACGCGCAGGCGATGGAGAAGCGCGCCGAGGCGTGATCCACTTCGTCACACTCCGTGTGAAGTCGGGCACAATAACTTACTAAGCGGTAATGCGCGATGACGCGGCCCCTAGGCTCTTTCATATGGGAGAGCCCGGCGGGCCGCGTCAATCTTTCATCACGTTTGACCCACCGGTCATGCCCTGGTAACACCAGTCAGTGACGCTGGATCCACGCACCGCACACGCCACCGATGCGAGTACCGAGAGTAGGGACCGACATCATGCAGGCCGCGCCCGTCCGCGCCATCGCCATCCCGTCCTTCAGTGAGGCCTTCCGCGGCATCGAATCGCTGCTCATGAGCGGTGCCCGGCGCAACGCCTGGACGGCCGTCCTGGAGGACCGCCGCAGGGCCAAGGACCGGGTGGAAACCGAGCACGTACTCGAGGCCGCGGCGACCCGTACCCACAAGGCCACGTAAACTTCGCCTTATGGCGAGGAAGTCAAACGCAGAGACTGCTGCGAACCCCGGGCGACTGAAGCAGATCGCCCTGACGTACAAGATGACGCGCAAGGCCGACCCGAAGGTCGGTCTCATCGTCGCGGGCGTGGGAATCGTCACCTTCGGTGTCTTCCTTGCGATCGGCTTCCTGATCGGCCACCCGGTCTACCTGGGCATCCTGGGTCTGCTGGTGGCGTTCCTCGCGATGGCGATCGTCTTCGGACGGCGGGCCGAGCGGGCTGCCTTCGGGCAGATGGAGGGGCAGCCGGGCGCTGCCGCGGCCGTACTGGACAACGTGGGACGGGGCTGGACGACCACCCCGGCCGTCGCGATGAACCGGAACCAGGACATCGTCCACCGGGCCGTCGGCAAGGCGGGCGTGGTCCTGATCGCCGAGGGCAACCCGAACCGGGTGAAGTCCCTGCTCGCGGCCGAGAAGAAAAAGCTGGCCCGGATCATGCCCGACGTGCCGGTCCACGACTTCATCGTGGGCACCGGCGAGGGCGAGGTGCCGCTCAAGAAGGTCCGCACCACGCTGCTGAAGCTGCCGCGCGTCCTGCCGGGCGACCAGATCACCATCGTCAACGACAAGCTGCGGGCCATGGGCGACCTGATGAGCAACATGCCCATCCCGAAGGGCCCGGTCCCCGGACGCGGCATGCGCGGCCAGCGCCCGCGCTGACCGTACCCACGTATACGAAACACAGGAGCGCCCTGCGAGCCGTCCGGCCCGCAGGGCGCTCCCGCGTTCGTTCGCTTCTCGTTTGCTCCTCAGATGCGGACCTGGACCGCGCCCGAGAGCCGGTCGTGCAGTCCGCGGCCGTCCCGGTCCCAGACGAGCGCCGGGATGACCAGTGCCAGCAGCACCGTACGGAGCACCACGCGCGGCAGGCCGAGGCGGCCGCCGTTCTGCGACATCACCCGGAGTCCGAGGATCCGCTTGCCGGGCGTGAAGCCCACCGTGCCGACGGTCAGGACCGACAGGGCCACGAAGAGTCCCAGCGTCCAGTTGCCGGCCCTGGCCAGGTCGCCATGGGTGATGAGCCCGTATGCGATCAGCTGGCAGCCGATCCAGTCGATGGCCAGGGCGCCGAGCCGGCGCCCGAAGCGGGCCACGGAGCCGGGCCCCGACTGCGGCAGGCCGAGCTGCTGGCCCGGATAGCCGAAGTCGACGCCCATCTCCTCGGCGGCCGCGCGGGGGCCGGAGAGCCAGGAACCGATTGCTTGCCTGTTGTCCACTCCACCACGGTACCGGTGCGCTTCGACGGGACCTGGACGGGACCCTGGTTAACTTGTGCGAAACAAATGGGTCATGCTTGGGAAATCCCGTCTGCTTATGGTCGGTCAGCGTGCGGCACCGCACTGACGCACCGCACCACGAGCTATAAAGCCCGTCCCTGCCCCGGGGACCGGGAGTAGGAGGAGTTGGATGTTCAAGAACGCCGACGAAGTGAAGCAGTACATCGAGGAGAACGACGTCAAGTTCGTCGACGTCCGCTTCTGCGACCTGCCTGGTGTGATGCAGCACTTCACCATTCCGGCGCGAGCGTTCGACCCGGCGGAGGAGCTCGCCTTCGACGGTTCCTCGATCCGCGGCTTCCAGGCGATCCACGAGTCGGACATGGCGCTGCGTGCCGACATCACCACCGCGCGTCTGGACCCGTTCCGCAAGGACAAGACGCTCAACATCAACTTCTTCATCCACGACCCGATCACGGGTGAGGCCTACAGCCGCGACCCGCGCAACATCGCCAAGAAGGCCGAGGCCTACCTCGCCTCCACCGGCATCGCCGACACCGCGTTCTTCGGCCCCGAGGCCGAGTTCTACGTGTTCGACAGCGTGCGCTTCGCGACCTCCGCGAACGAGGGCTTCTACCACATCGACTCCGAGGCCGGCGCCTGGAACACGGGCTCCGAGGAGAACAACCGTGGTTACAAGGTCCGCTACAAGGGTGGTTACTTCCCCGTAGCCCCGGTCGACCACTTCGCCGACCTGCGTGCCGAGATCTCCCTTGAGCTGGACGCCCAGGGCCTCCAGGTCGAGCGCCAGCACCACGAGGTCGGCACCGGTGGCCAGGCCGAGATCAACTACAAGTTCAACACGCTGCTGGCCGCGGCCGACGACCTGATGCTCTTCAAGTACATCGTGAAGAACGTCGCCTGGCGCAACGGCAAGACCGCGACCTTCATGCCGAAGCCGATCTTCGGTGACAACGGCTCGGGCATGCACGTCCACCAGTCCCTGTGGGCCGGCGGCGAGCCCCTCTTCTACGACGAGGCCGGCTACGCGGGCCTGTCGGACACCGCCCGCTACTACATCGGCGGCATCCTCAAGCACGCCCCGTCGCTGCTCGCCTTCACCAACCCGACGGTGAACTCGTACCACCGCCTGGTCCCGGGCTTCGAGGCGCCGGTCAACATGGTGTACTCGCAGCGCAACCGCTCCGCCGCCATGCGCATCCCGATCACGGGCTCGAACCCGAAGGCCAAGCGCGTCGAGTTCCGCGCGCCGGACCCGTCCTCGAACCCGTACCTCGCCTTCGCGGCGCTGCTCCTCGCGGGCCTCGACGGCATCAAGAACAAGATCGAGCCGATGGAGCCGATCGACAAGGACCTCTACGAGCTCTCCCCGGACGAGCACGCGAACGTCCCGCAGGTCCCGACCAGCCTCGAGGACGTCCTCAAGGCCCTGGAGGAGGACCACGAGTACCTCCTGGCCGGCGGTGTCTTCACCCCCGACCTGATCGAGACCTGGATCGACTACAAGCGCACGCACGAGATCGCCCCGATCGCGCAGCGTCCGCACCCGCACGAGTTCGAGCTCTACTTCGACCTGTAAAAAAAGTCGGAGGCGGGCCCGCACACGCGGGATCGTGCCTGCTGGGAGGCCCCCCGCCGCTCTTTTCGGAGAGCGGCGGGGGGCCTCCTGCTTTTGACAGGCCGCCCGAGCGGAGTAACGGTTGAGTGGGACGTAAAAGCCCGATAAGCCCGATAAGCGATACATGTTCGGAGGTGCATGAAGATGCGCCGTAGGATCATCGGTGCCGCCGTCGCGGGTGCCGCAGGGGTCACGCTGGCGCTGCTGCCGCTGAGCAGCGCGTCCGCCCATGACCACGACGGGAACTGGAACCGCTCGAGTCACTCCCGCTGGGCTAATAACTGGGACGATGACGACGACTGCGGTCACGGCAACAACTGGCGTCACAACAGCAACTGGAACGACCACGACTGGGGCCGTTGGGACAACGCCAACTGGTACCACGACTGGGGCGGCTGGCGCTGACCGCGCCGTACCCGCTCGACCTCTACCCGGTGCCCCTGCCCCGCGCTCAGCGGAGCAGGGGCATCGCGCCGGTCAGCTCCCGCAGGCAGCGCACCGCGAGGTCGGCGGGGGAGCCGGGGCCCGAGACCGGGGCGTCGCCGGCGGACCACAGTTCCAGGGCGACGCGGATCGCGTCGGTGGCGGCCGCGGACACCAGGCGCACGGACATCTCGTCCGCCTCCGGCCCCGCCAGCCGGGCCACGATCGGGGCCAGGCGCTCCTCGGACTCCTGGTTGACCCGGTACCAGACGGCGCGCAGCGCCTCGTCCGTGGCGGCCGCGCGCAGCAGGCCGCGGGTGACCTCCAGGCCCTCCTCGACGGCCTTGGAGTCGCTCAGCGCCCGCGTCACGGCCCGTTCCAGCGCCTGCGCCAGCGGGGTGGCGGGGTCCTCCTCGGCCAGCAGGGCGCGCCAGGCGTCGCCGCCGCCCGCGAGCAGCGGGGCCACGGCCTCCTGCTTGTTGCGGAAGTAGCGGTAGAAGGTGCGCAGCGCGACCCCCGCCCGGTGCGCGATGTCCTCCGCCGTGGTCGCGTCGGGGCCGTGCGCGGCGAAGAGGTCGCAGGCGGCGCGGGCGATGTCCAGCTGGGTGGCGGCCTTGCGGCGCTCCGTCAGCGACTGGGTTCCGGAACCGCTCTGGGGGGTGTACGGGCGGGGAGATCTCACGGGTGAAGCGTACCGCCAGTCGGATCAGATGGATGCAATTGATGCCAGTCTGGCAAAACGTGCCATCTCCTCGGTACGCTGCATCCCATGAACCGTTACGAAGGACGTCGTGTCCTCATCACCGGCGGTGGCTCCGGCATCGGCCAGGCCACCGTGCACCGCATTCTCTCCGAGGGCGGCCGCGTCCACACCGTGGACGTCAACGAGGCCGGACTGAAGGCCACCGCCGAGCAGGCGGCCGCCGCCGGCCACGCCGGCCGGCTCACCACCGCCGTACTGGACATATCCGACGAGACCTCGGTCAAGGAAGGCGTCGCCGCCGCCGTCGACGCCCTCGGCGGCATCGACGTGCTGGTCAACGCGGCGGGCATCCTGCGCTCCGCGCACACCCACCAGACCACGCTCGACTTCTGGAACAAGGTCATCGCGGTCAACCTGACCGGCACCTTCCTGATGATCCGCGAGTCCCTCCCCGCGCTGCTGGCGGGCGACCAGCCGGTCGTCGTGAACTTCAGCTCCACCTCGGCGAGCTTCGCGCACCCCTACATGTCCGCCTACGCGGCCAGCAAGGGCGGCATCCAGTCGATGACCCACGCCCTCGCCGCCGAATACAGCAAGCAGGGCCTGCGCTTCGTCTCCGTCGCCCCCGGCTCCATCGAGAGCGGCATGACCACCGGCACCGGCCCGGGCCTGCCCGAGGACACCGACTGGTCCCTCTTCACCAAGCTCGCCCCGGCCCTCGGCCAGGGCTTCGCCGGCCCCCAGACCGTCGCCGGCGTCGTCGCGATGCTGGGCTCCGAGGACGGCGCCTTCATCACCGGCACCGAGATCCGCATCGACGGCGGCACGCACTACTGAGCCGGCTCAGCCCCCGAAGCGGTCCCAGAGCCGGGGGAAGCGCTCCGCGAGCACGGCTTCGTTCTCGAAGTCCAGCGGGGCGCCCTCCGGCTCCTCCGCCTGCAACGGGATCCCCAGGTCCGGGGCCACCGCCCCGGTCAGCTGCTCGTACGCCTCGTCGGCCGCGTACCCCAGCTCCTCCCCGTCCCCGTCGATCTCCTCGTCGAACTCGCCCAGCAGCTCCGCCAGGTGGTCCGGATCGTGCACCCCGCCCTCGAAGACCTCCCGGCCCTGCCCGATCAGCCAGCACCGGAAGTAGTCGAACGCGTCGTCGCTGGCCCCGCCGAGCAGCACCCAGGCCGCCCCCCACAGGTCCCAGGTGTACGCGCGGTTGTACCGCGACTCGAAGTGCCGCGCGAAATCCAGCACGGAGTCGGGATCCAGCTGCGTCAGCCGTTCCACGAGCAGCTCGGCATGCTCCTCGGGGTCGCCCCCGGCGGCCTCACGGCTACGGTCGACGATCTCCCAGAACTCCGTCTCGTCCATCACGGAATACAGCATCCGGGCTCGACCCCCACCCCGCCACCGCTCATACGGCCAAAGGCCGGTGTCCGGTAGCCCGCCCGGCCGCATACTCGAACCCGACGGATCCGACAGCGGGAGGGGCGCGGATGCAGGGGGAAGTGCTCGAAGGCAGGTACCGGCTGGAGCGGAAGCTCGGCGGGGGCGGCATGGGCGAGGTCTGGAGCGCCCTCGACACGCGGATGCTGCGACCGGTCGCCGCCAAACTCGTCCACGCCGTGCCCGGCATGGACACCACCCAGGTCGAACAGCGCTTCATGCACGAGGTGCGCTCGGCGGCCGCCCTCCCGCACCGGCACACGGTCACCGTCCACGACTGCGGCGAGGCGTCGCTCGCGGGCCGCAGGTACCTCTACCTGGTGATGGAACGCATCGACGGCGAGACCCTCGCCACGCTTTTCCGCGGGGCCGTGCCCGTCCCCTGGTACGACGTCGCCCACTGGGGCGGCCAGATCGCCACCGCCCTGTCCGCCGCCCACGCGCGCGGCATCGTCCACCGGGACGTCAAGCCCCAGAACGTCATGCTCACCTCCGCCGGCGTCGTCAAGGTCCTGGACTTCGGGCTCGCGAAGTTCCTCGGCGAGACGCTGCGCGTCGCCGACCTCACCGTCAGCGGCACCGCCATGGGCACCTTCGCGTACATGTCCCCCGAACAGTGCCGGGGCGACTCCCGCATCGACCACCGGGCCGACCTCTACAGCCTGGGATGCCTGCTCTACGAGGGCCTCGCCGGCTCCCCGCCCTTCACGAACGCCGCCCCCCACGCCCTGCTCTACCAGCAGGTCCACGAACAGCCCCGCCCGCTCCCCGCGGGCCGGGCCCCGGCCGGCCTCACCGAGCTGGTGATGCACCTCCTGGCCAAGGACCCGGCGCACCGCCCGCCGGACGCGGCCACCGTCGTCGGCGAACTGGACCGCCTCCTGGCCGCGTACCGCGAACCCCCGGCCCGGCCGCCCGTCGTACCGGGCGGCGCGGACGGCCCGGCGGAGCTGGCCCGGATGCGCGCCGAGGCGCAGCGGGAGATCACGGAGCTGCGGGAGCGGGTCACGCGCGAGGTGACGGCCGTCCGGGCCGAGGCCCAGCAGCACGCCCAGGCCAAGCGGGAGGAGGCCGACGCCCTCTTCGAGGAGACCCGCGCCAAGGCCGCCCAGGCCGCCTCGGACTTCGAGACCAACCTGGCCAAGCGCCGCGAGCAGTCCGAGCGCGACCTGGCCTGGCGTCAGCAGAAGGCCGAGAAGCGCCTCACGGAGATCGAGCAGCGGGCCGAGCAGCTGACCGTGGAGGCCGTGAAGCTCAGTACGGACGCCCAGCGGCGGGCCCGCCAGACGGTGGAGGCCGCGCAGCGCCAGAGCGAGGACATCGTCGCCGACGCCAACGCCAAGGCCGACCGGGTCCGCGCCGAGTCCGAGCGCGAGCTGGCGGCGCTCACCAACCGCCGCGACTCCATCACCGCCCAGCTGACCTCCGTCCGCGAGATGCTGGCGCAGCTGACCGGCGCGGCGGTGGCGGCGGCAGCGGCCCAGGAGGAAGCGGTCCCGCAGCAGGAAACGACCTGAGGCGGCCCGCCCCCGAAGGGACGGGCCGCCTCACGGTCGGGCGGGGCCGGGCCTACAGGCCGTAGCGCTCCCGGGCCTCCTTGACGGCCGAGGCCGGGACCTCGCCGCGGCGGGCGAGCTGGGCCAGGGCGGCCACCGCGATGGACTGCGCGTCGACGCCGAAGTGGCGGCGGGCGCCCTCGCGGGTGTCGGAGAGGCCGAAGCCGTCCGTGCCCAGCGAGGTGTAGTCCTGCGGGACCCACTGGCTGATCTGGTCCGGGACCTGGCGCATCCAGTCGGACACCGCCAGGACCGGGCCCGGGGCGCCCTCCAGCACGCGGGTCACGTACGGGGTGCGCTCCTCGCCGCGCAGCAGGGCCTCGTCGCACTCCAGCGCGTCGCGGCGCAGCTCGCCCCACGAGGTGGCGGACCACACGTCGGCGGCCACGTTCCAGTCGGCGGCCAGCAGCCGCTGCGCCTCCAGGACCCAGTGGATCGCCGTACCCGAGGCCATGAGCTGGATCTTCGGGGCGTCGGCGGCCGGGGCGGCCTCCAGGGCGGCGGCCGTGTTGAAGCGGTACAGGCCCTTGAGGATGCCCTCCTCCACGCCCTCGGGCATGGCCGGCTGGACCTTCGGCTCGTTGTAGACCGTCAGGTAGTAGAAGACGTCCTCGGGGTTCTCCCCGTACATCCGCTTCAGACCGTCCTTGACGATCACCGCGATCTCGTACGCGAACGCCGGGTCGTAGTTGAGCGACGCGGGGTTCGTGGAGGCGATCAGGTGCGAGTGGCCGTCCGCGTGCTGGAGGCCCTCACCCGTCAGGGTGGTGCGGCCGGCCGTGGCGCCGACGATGAAGCCCTTGCCGAGCTGGTCGGCGAGCTGCCACATCTGGTCGGCGGTGCGCTGCCAGCCGAACATCGAGTAGAAGATGTAGAACGGGATCATCGGCTCGCCGTGCGTCGCGTACGACGTGCAGGCGGCGATGAAGTCGGCCATGGCGCCGGCCTCGGTGATCCCCTCGTTGAGGATCTGGCCGTCCTTGGCCTCCTTGTAGTACATCAGCTGGTCGCGGTCGACCGGCTCGTACGTCTGGCCCAGCGGCGAGTAGATGCCGGCCGACGGGAACAGGGACTCCATACCGAAGGTACGGGCCTCGTCGGGGACGATCGGCACCCAGCGCTTGCCGGTCTCCTTGTCCCGCATCAGGTCCTTGACCAGGCGGACGAAGGCCATGGTGGTGGCCATCTCCTGCTTGCCGGAACCCTTGATGAGCGGGGCGAAGGAGCGGTCGGCCGGGGCCGGCAGGGCCACGTGGTGGACCTTGCGGGCCGGGGCGGGGCCGCCGAGGGCCGCACGGCGCTCCTGCAGGTACCGCACCTCGGGGCTGTCCGCGCCCGGGTGGCCGTAGGGGACCTTGCCGTCGACGAAGGCGCTGTCCGGGATCGGGAGCCCAAGGAGGTCGCGCATGTCCTTGAACTCGTCGACCGTCAGCTTCTTCATCTGGTGGTTCGCGTTCTTCGACTCGAACCCGGCACCCAGCGTGTGGCCCTTGACCGTCTGCGCCAGGATCACCGTCGGCGCGCCCTTGTGCGCCAGGGCGGCCTTGTACGCGGCGTAGACCTTGCGGGGCTCGTGGCCGCCGCGCGAGACGTGGAAGCACTCGGCGATCTTCGCGTCGGACAGCACGCCCGCCAGCTGCACGAGCTCGGCGTTGGCGCCGAAGAAGTGCTGGCGGATGTAGGCCACGTCGCGGGTCGCGTACGTCTGGAACTGCGCGTCCGGTACCTCACGGATGCGGCGGACCAGGGCGCCCGTGGTGTCGAGCTGGAACAGCTCGTCCCAGGCGGAGCCCCACAGGGTCTTGATGACGTTCCAGCCGGCACCGCGGAACTGGGCCTCCAGCTCCTGGACCACGCGGAAGTTCGCGCGGACCGGGCCGTCGAGGCGCTGCAGGTTGCAGTTGATGACGAACGTCAGGTTGTCGAGCTGCTCGCGGGAGGCCAGGGCCAGGGCGGCGGTCGACTCGGGCTCGTCCATCTCGCCGTCGCCGAGGAAGGCCCAGACGTGCGAGTTGGAGGTGTCCTTGATGTTCCGGTTCTGCAGGTAGCGGTTGAAGCGCGCCTGGTAGATCGCGGAGAGCGGGCCGAGGCCCATGGAGACCGTGGGGAACTCCCACAGCCACGGCAGGCGCCGCGGGTGCGGGTAGGACGGCAGGCCGTTGCCGCCGGACTCCTGGCGGAAGTTGTCGAGCTGCTGCTCGGAGACGCGCCCGTCGAGGAAGGCGCGGGCGTAGATGCCGGGGGAGGCGTGGCCCTGGATGTAGAGCTGGTCGCCCGATCCGTCGGCCTCCTTCCCGCGGAAGAAGTGCTGGAAGCCGGTCTCGTAGAGCCAGGCCGCCGAGGCGAAGGTGGCGATGTGGCCGCCGACGCCGTACTTGGAGCCGCGGGTCACCATGGCGGCCGCGTTCCAGCGGTTCCAGGCGGTGATCTTGGCTTCCAGCTCCTCGTCACCCGGGAACTCGGGCTCGGCGGAGGTGGGGATGGTGTTGACGTAGTCCGTCTCCAGCAGCTTCGGCAGGGCCAGGCCGGCGGCCTCGGCGTGCTGGAGCGTACGGCGGAGCAGGTATTCGGCGCGGCGCGTACCGGCGGCCTTGGCGACGGCGTCGAGAGAGGCCGCCCATTCGGCGGTCTCTTCGGTGTCGCGGTCCGGGAGCTGGTCGAGCTCGCTCGGAAGCTTTCCTACGGGGTCGGACATCGGTGTGCGCCGCCTTCCGGACAAAGGAGAGGAGGTGGTGAAGAAAACCCTGACGGGCAGGACAGGGCCGATGGGCCCGGGTTGGGGCCCGGAGTGACTGTAAATCCCTGATCGATGATCGATCAAATAAAAGTGACGAATATTCGACGCTCGGGCGAAAGTCGGCACCGGGTGCCATGAACTCAGGCACGCCGTGCCGGTTTCATCAGTACACGCCAAAGCGCTGGAAACCTGCTGGAGGATCGCTGAAAACCGCAGGTCAGAGAGGGGTCGGCGAGGTCAGGCGCTGCGCGGGGCGCAGCCCAGGACGTGCCGCTTCACCAGCACCCCGATGTCCGGGTCCTGGCCGCGGAAGGCCGCGACGAGGGCCTCGTGCTCCTCGGCGTACGACTTCTGGACGGTTCCCAGCCACCGGATCGACAGGGCCGTGAAGACCTCGATCCCCAGGCTCTCCCAGGTGTGCAGCAGCACGCTGTTCCCGGCCGCCCGCACCAGCTCCCGGTGGAAGCCCACCGTGTGCCGCACCTGCGCCGTGCCGTCCTGGATCCGGTCGGCCTCCCACAGGGCCGCCACGTGCGGCTCCAGGGCCGAGCAGTCGGCCGCCAGCCGGGGCGCGGCCAGCTCGGCCGCGATCTGCTCCAGACCGGCCCGGACGGGGTAGATCTCCTCCAGGTCGGCCGCCGAGAGGTTGCGCACGCGCACGCCCTTGTTCGGCGCCGACTCGATCAGCCGCAGCGTCTCCAGCTCGCGCAGGGCCTCCCGCACGGGCGTCTGGCTGACCTCCAGCTCGACCGCGATCCGCCGCTCGACGATCCGCTCGCCGGGCTTCCAGCGGCCGCTGACGATCCCCTCCACGATGTGCTCGCGGATCTGCTCGCGCAGCGAGTGCACGACGGGTGGGGTGATCATCGGGGTTCAACTCCTGTGTGTGCGGACACGCGGGGCCTGATGCCTAGACACCTAGACAATAAGGCCGCCGTGGCCTGCTCCGATGCGTTCGTGGTCAGGGACGCAGGGTGAGGCTCGTTACAACGACGGCGCCCCCGCCCGGACGAATCCGGGCGGGGGCGCCGTAAGCGGCAGATCACTGCACGCCCGGGCCTTAGAGGCCGAGCTCGACCTCGAACTCGCCGGCCTCGAGGATCGCCTTGACGGCGGTGAGGTACCGGGCCGCGTCCGCGCCGTCCACCAGGCGGTGGTCGTAGGACAGGGTCAGGTACGTCATGTCGCGGACGCCGATGACGGTGCCCTCCTCGGTCTCGATGACCACGGGGCGCTTGACCGTGGCACCGATGCCCAGGATCGCGACCTGGTTCGGCGGAACGATCACCGTGTCGAACAGCGCACCGCGCGAGCCGGTGTTGCTGATGGTGAAGGTCGCGCCGGACAGCTCGTCCGGGGTGATCTTGTTGCCGCGGACCTTGGCGGCCAGGTCGGCGGTCGCCTTGGAGATGCCCGCCAGGTTGAGGTCACCGGCACCCTTGATGACCGGGGTCATCAGGCCCTTCTCGGAGTCCACGGCGATGCCGATGTTCTCCGAGTCGAAGTAGGTGATGGTGCCCTCGTCTTCGTTGATCCGGGCGTTGACGACCGCGTGGGCCTTCAGCGCCTGGGCAGCGGCCTTGACGAAGAACGGCATCGGGGACAGCTTGACGCCCTCGCGGGCGAGGAAGCCGGCCTTGGCCTTCTCGCGCAGCTTCATGATCTTGGTGATGTCCACCTCGACCACGGAGCTGAGCTGCGCCTGCGAGTGCAGGGCCTTCATCATGTTGTCGCCGATGACCTTGCGCATGCGGGTCATCTTGACCGTCTGACCGCGCAGCTCGGACACCGCGGCCGGAGCCTTGGCGGCGGCCGGAGCGGCGGCGACCGGAGCCGGGGCGGCGGCCGCGGCCTTGGCGGCCTCGGCGGCGGCCAGGACGTCCTGCTTGCGGATACGGCCACCGACACCGGTGCCCGTGACCGTCGACAGGTTGACGCCGGACTCCGAGGCGAGCTTGCGCACCAGCGGGGTCACGTAGGCGCCCTCGTCACCGGCCGAGACCGGGGCGGCGGGGGCGGCCGGGGCGACCGGAGCCGGGGCGGCGACCGGCGCCGGAGCGGCCGGGGCCACCGGAGCCGGAGCGGCGACCGGGGCAGCCGGAGCCACCGGGGCCGGAGCGGCGACCGGCGCCGCGGGGGCGACC